>NZ_CP031148.1:3300000-3401387 GCF_003342675.1 Haloplanus rubicundus
GGCGCTCCGGCGGACCGGTGAGGCGGCGGCCTCAGAGCGCCCCCTCCAGACTCGTCGCGACCGACCGCGCCTTCTCCGCGAGGGCCTCGGACACCCACCCGGCGGCGACGGCCGCGTCGAGTTCGTCGTCGTCGACGCGGCGCACCTCGCCGTCCGGTCCCTTCACCACGTCGACGTGGAGGTCGACGTAGCGGACGGCGTCCGGGAAACACTCGACGGGCGTACAGACGTTGACGTAGGTGCCCTTCCGGTCGCCGTCGGCGCCGCGGTAGACGGTGGGGTACCACCACCGCCCCTCGCGGACCTTGGTGATCGCCACGTCGCCGGCCGCACGGGAGACGCCGAGGGCGTCGTAGCTGCCGCCCGCGGTCATCTCGCGGCGGAGCGTGAGCGTGCCGTCGGCGTCGCGGTCGGTCACCTCGGCGCGCCCGAGGACGATCCGTCGGCCGTCGGGCTTGCCGTGGTCGAGGCGGACGGCGTCGCCCGCGGCGGGACCGAAGGTGTCGGTGACGGCCGAGAAGTCGAAGTCGTCGCCGTCGTGTGAGCCGAGCGCCTCCACGAAGTCGACGGCGCGACTCGCCTCGTCGGAGCCGGCCTTGACCCGGTGGTGGCCGGGCATGGTCGGCGTCACGGCCCGGCGGTCCGCATCGAGAGCGAACCGCGCCTCGCGCCCGAACCACACCCACGTCGTCGCGGCAGGGGCGGCGAGGCGCCGAGATGGAGAGACGGCCGCGTCGAGCGCCGCCTCCAGCGTCTCCGCGCGCTCGGTCGCCCGTTCCAGCGCCGTCTTCAGGGCGCCCATGTCGGCCTCGGTCGCCGCGTCACTCCAGACGAGCCCCCAGCCGTCGGGGGGTTCGATCCCGAGGAGGTCGGTCATGCCCGCGAGTTCGCGCCCGGCCTCGTCGTCGTAGGTGTCGACGGTGACGCCCGACTCGCCACGGACGAGCGTCGCCGGGCCGGCACGGGCGCGAACGTCCCCGTCGAGGACGGGCCGGCGGTCGACCCACGGCGCCGCGGACTCGACGACCTGAACGCGCACGTCGTCGCCGGCCTCGACGTGCGCGTCGATGCTTCCGAAGGGGAGAAAGCCCTCGGCGTCGCCCAGGTCACAGACCGCACCGCTCCCCAGCGTCTCGGTCACGCGGGCGTCGAAGACGGCGTCGCGGGGCGCGGGCGAGTCCCACGCGAAGGTGTCGCGGGTGGCGTCGAGGGGGTCGACGGCCCGCTTCACGGCGTCGGGGTCACCGGTCACGCCGACGCCCTGCCGGTCGTCGGTCGTCTCGACGGTCACGTCGTGGGGATCGGTCCCGAGGTCCGCGTCGAAGCGCTCGCGGATGGGGTCGGACGCGGCGACCACGTCGTGGTCGGCGTCGAGAAAGCGGCGCGTGAGCGCCGTCGTGTAGATGCCGCGAATGCGGACGTTCATGCGGGGCGGCCGCGGCGCCCGGTCGACGGCCGCGGGGCAGGGAGTTCGTCGTCCATCACACCCCCGCTTGGTGCGGAGGGGTTTTCACTTCGACGAAGACCGACGGCGGGCGAACGCCAGGAGCGCCACGAGCGCCACGAGCGCGGTTCCGGAACCGAAGCCGTCGCCGGTCGTCTCGGTCCGCGTCGCACGGTCGGTCGCCCGGCGCGTCCCGCCCGCGGCGGCGGCCGTCCCGTCGGCGGAGGCGGTCGGCGTCGCCGTCGAGGGCGTGGCCGTCGGGATTTCGGTCGGCGTCGCCGTCGGCGCGGGCGTTGCCGTCGCCGTCACCCCGCCGAGGCGAACCGTCCGCACCTCGATGGCGTCGCCAGTCTCGACCCGAAGGGCGTACTCGCCGGGGGTGACGCCACCCACGTCGACGGTCGTTCGCCAGCGACCCGAGGCGTTCACCTCGGCGTCGCCGACGGCGGCGGTCCGCGTCCCCTGCCGGAGGTCGAGGACCAGCGTCGTTCCGTTCTCGCGGTTGGACGTGCCCGCGACGACGAGTTCGTCGTCGCCGGGACGGACCGTCTCGACGGTCACGCGGGGGTCGGACGCGGTGACGTTCAGCGCGAGAACCCGGTCGTCGACGCCGGCGCCGCCGTAGGCGTCGCGGACGATCGCTACGGCCTGAGCGGGCGTCTCAGAGCCCGTGAGTTCGCCCCGGATCGCCTCGGCGTCGCCGCCGTCGTCGAGGGCGAAGTCGGCGTCGCGGCCGGCCGTCACGAGGAGGATTCGATAGCGACCGGTCGTCTCGACCCCGTCGACGTCGAAGTCGAAGTCGTCGTCGTCGCCGACGGTCACGTCGTGGGCGTCGACGGCGCCGCGGGGCGAGACGACGTACGCCCGGACCGTCTCGCCGGGACCGGGCGCGCGGCCCACCACCGTCACCTCGTCGCCGACGCCGGCCGCGACGCGCGACTGCGAGACCGACGCCGACGGCGACGGATCGGTGGTGGTGATCGCCGCCCGTCCGACGGCGTCGAAGTCGTGGAGCGTCGACTCGGCGATCCGGTCGGTCGAGCCGAGACGGTCGTCGCCGGGGTCGGCGACGGCCGCGATTCGGTACCGGTCGGGCACGGTCAGGGCCGCGCGGGTGTCGAGGTCCACGTCCCAGGAGCCGTCGTCGTCGACGCTCGTCTCCGCGAGTTCGTCCGCGTCCGCGTCCTCGTACAGCGGCGCGTACTCGTCGCCGATCCGGGCGTAGAGTTTCACGTCGTCGGCGCCGCGGGCCGTCCCCGAGACGGACACCGTCTCGCCGACAGGCAGGGTCGTTCGCGCGGGTGCCACCGAGACGCGGCGGTCGGTGACCGTCAGAGGGACGCTCGCCTCGTCGTCGCCGGCCACGCTCTCCGCCACCGCCACGTCGTGGGTGTCGGCGTCCAGCCGCTCGGTGTCGATTTCGACGCGCGCGAAGCCGTCGGATTCGAGCGACACCTCGGCGTAGACGACCCCCGCAGAGACGTCGGCGCCGACGAGGGCGAGGCCCTCGCCGCTCGGGAAGACGGCCTCGGCGGTGGGACCGCTCACCGTCGTGTCGTCGGCGAGGGCGTCGGCCGGGAGGCGGACGTACCGGAGCGCACCCGGCGGGCCGCTGACCGTCGCCACCGTCGACTCGCCGCGGGCGACGCGGGTGCGACTCAGCGAGACGGTGCGTGCCTCCGGACGGACGCGAACCGTCGCCGTCCCGTTCACGTGGTCGAGGTCGTCGGCGCCCTCGACGCGGACGGTGTAGGTGCCGACCGAGAGGTCGGCCACGTCGAGCCGAACGGTCTCGTCCTCGGACGCGAGCGTCGGATCGGCCGTGAGTTCGTCGGTGATCTCCAGGCCGTCGGGGTTCTCGACGACCACCGTCGCGTCGTCGGCGGTCTCGAAGTTGAATCCCGGGTCGACGGTGAGCGTCTCGACGCTCGGCGGGACGGAGGAGCCCGACACCTCGGTGCCCTCGGCGGTGTCGCCGGGGTAGAGTTCGACGTCCCGTACGGTCGGGCGCTCGACGACGAGCACCGAGGTGTCGTCCCCGGGCGTGAGGGCGTAGGTGCCGGTGACGAATCCGTTGCCGCGGCTCACGTCGGCCGTCAGCGCGTTCTCGACGGTCGCCACCTTGCCGTCGGCGCCGCCGCCGTTGCCGTAGAGTCGCTGGCGCTCGCCCGCCGCAGCGGCGCCGTCGAGGCCCGTCAGGTCCACGTCCTCCTCGCCGAGAAAGAGGGAGGCGTCGGCGGCCGTGACGCTCCGGTCGCTGTCCGGTGCCGAGGCGGTGACGGTGCCGACGGCGCCGTTCGCGTCGGTCGCACCGTCGCCGTCGGCGTCGACCGTCGCGGTGAGGTCGTACTCGCCCGTCCGATCGACGGCGACGCCCGAGACGGTGGCCGTCACCGTCACCGTCTCCGGGTCCGTGCCGGCGTCGTCG
This sequence comes from Haloplanus rubicundus, assembly GCF_003342675.1. Taxonomy (NCBI): domain Archaea; kingdom Methanobacteriati; phylum Methanobacteriota; class Halobacteria; order Halobacteriales; family Haloferacaceae; genus Haloplanus; species Haloplanus rubicundus. The sequence goes on from NZ_CP031148.1 coordinate 3,303,873, forward strand.
TTCCACGAGACGACGACGGCGTTGGCCGCGTCGTCGACGACGGCCCCGACGTTCGTCGCGTTCGGCGTGGCGCCCTCGGCCGTCACCGTCGCGCCCGAGAGGTCGAGGGCGGTGGGAACGGAGACGGTGACGTTCGCGCCGGTCGTCCCGTCGGTCGTGTTCACGCCCGTCGCGTTCACCGAGAGGTCGAGTGTCGTCGTATCGCCGGTCGAGACGCTCGTCGGGGAGACGGACGCGTCGCCGAGGCCGACCGCCGCGGCGCCGACGGGCGCCGCGGAGACGAGCAGGAGCGAGAGGACGAACGCGAGCGTCCCCGCGCGGCCGACGCCAGTCATCGCCGCACTCCCGCGGCGGCGGCGAGAACCATCGCCACGAGCGCGGCGATGATCCCGAATCCGGGCGCGCTCCCGGGAGTAGGTGTGGTGGTGGCCGTCGGCGGGGCGTCCGTCGTCGCCCGCGGCGTGGACGTTGCGGTGGCCGTCGCGGTGGCGGTGGCCGTCGCGGTGGCGGTGCCCGTCGGCGTCACGTTCGCCGACCGGTTGGTCGCTTCCTCCGGGTCCGCGACGGCGAGCAGCAGCGTCGAGAACCCGGTGGTGCGGGCCTCGTAGACGTAGGTGTCCGACGCGTTCGTCGCGTTCACGCGCGTCGTCCGCAACGGCGTCCAGTCGGTGCCGTTCGCGCGATAGAGCGTCACCGTGTCGGGGTCGGCGTCGCCGAGTCGGCTTCGGTTCACCGCGAACTGGAGCGTCAGGTGGTCGACGTCGCCGGCGAAGATGCCGTTGCCCGAGAGGCGCACCGACTCGAGGGCGCGGGTTCCGTTCGGTGCCGACCGGTTCCCGCCGTCACGGAGGCGGAGTTCGAAGGTGGGGTTCAGCGTCGAGAGCGTGACGTTCACCCGACTGACCTGCGCCGTCGCGTTCCGGCGGGGTGGAAGGTCGAAGCCGACCTGACGGGTGCGCCCGAGATTGGTCGCCTGCAGGCTCGTGGTTCCGTCCGGGAGCCGCTCGACCGTCGTTCCGCTCGCGCCCTCGAGTGCGCCGGCGTCGATCCGATCCTCGATCTCCGTCTCGTAGACACCCGGGTGGAAGGTGCGCACGAGGCGAAGCACCACGTCGACGGATCGGGGGGCGGCCTGACTGACCAGGTCCGCGTCGAGTAAGACCGCGTTGCCCTCCTCGGCGGCGACGGTCCCCTCGTAGGCGGCTTCGGACGGAACTCGGGCCGTGTCGTACTCGTCGCTGCTCAGGAGCACCCACTCGGGGTTCGCGATCACCACCGCCTCGGCGTTGACGGGGTAGAAACCCTCGAGATTGCCCGATTTGTTCAACTTAGGGTAGTCAGCCGCGACGTTGTCGCCGCCCGCCGTCTCGATGATGTCGTGGATGAAGGTGTTCGTGCCGGTGGTGTAAGCGAAGAACTCGTAGAGCACCCGCGGCCGCTCCACGTCCGCGACGGCGTCCTCGACGATGCCGATGCGTCGCTCCATCGTGTCGGCGCGTTCGTCGGCGCCTTCACACGCCCCGACGAGTTCGCCCGTCAGTCGCGTCTTCGCGACGACGTCGTCGAGGCTCTCGGACGCTTCGAACTTGTACACCGTCAGTCCGGTGCTCCGAAGCTGTTCGACCGTCGAGTCGTCGATGATGTCCGGCGCGAGCACGAGGTCGGGGTCGAGCGCGATGGTCCGCTCGACCGTCGCGTCGTCGTTGCCCGTGCCGACAGTCGTCCGCTCGTCGGCGCCGGGGAGGTAGTCGGCGTACGTCGAGACGCCGACCACGTCTCCCCACGCGTCGATTTCGTACATCGTCTGTGCCGCGCTGGGGTTGAGCGTCACCACCTCGTCGGGGTCCTCGGCTATCGTGACCGGCGTCCCCGTCGCGTCCGTCCGCGTGACGGGGAACGCACAGTCCCCGTCGGCCGCGGCCGTCCCGACGCCCGGCGATCCGAGCGTCGCGACGAGAACGAGGGCGACGACCACCAACCGTGTCGTGTGCATATCCACCCCGACCCGTTTGAACAGTATAAATTTACCTAACGCAAGCGGAGTTGAGTTTTCGGTGGGCTTACCCACGCCCGCGCCAACGGAGTCGTCATGAGTCCGTTCGACGCCGATCCGGTCGCCCGCGTCCGGCGGGTGTTCGAGCGCCACGCGGCGGTCGGCCTCCACCACGGCGCGCAGTTGGCGGTCTACGACGGCGGGGAACTCGTCCTCGACCTGGCGACGGGCACGGTCGGCCCCGACGGTCCGGAGACGACACCCGACCGCCGGCACGTCCTCTTTTCCTGTACCAAACCCTACGCCGGCGTCTGTCTGCACCAGTTGGTCGAGCGCGGCGCCCTCGACTACGACGACCCGGTCCGCGACCACTGGCCCGCGTTCGCCGCGGCGGGAACCGAGAAGGCCGAGGCGACGGTCCGACACGTCCTCAGCCACCAGGCGGGCCTGCCCTACGGTCCGTTCGACGAAGCGTACGACCGGTGGGACGACTGGGAGGCGGCCGTGGCGGCGATGGAGGATCTGGAACCCCGGTTCCGCCCCGGATCGACCGCCGCGTACCACGCCCTCAACTACGGCTTCCTCGTCGGCGAACTCGTCCGTCGCGTGAGCGGCCAGCCAATCGACGAGTACGCCCGCGAACACGTCTTCGAGCCGCTGGGGATGACGGATACGTCCATCGGCCTGCCCGACGACGACCCGGACGACGCCGCGACGCTCGCCGGCTTCGCGGCGGGTGAGCGCTGTCGGAACGCGGGCGTCGGGCTCGACGGCCGGGAAGACGAGGCGGCCGCCCTGTTCAACCGGGAGTCGATCCGCCGGGCCGTCGTCCCGGCGGCGACGGGCGTCGGCACCGCCCGCGACATGGCGCGCTTTTACGCCTGCCTCGTCAACGGCGGGGCACTCGACGGGGTTCAACTGCTCGACCCCGACACCGTCGAGACGGCGACGAGCGTCCAGGTCGAGGTGGAACGGGACGCGACGATGAAGGTGCCGCGGCGGTACGCCCTCGGCTTCGAACGCGCGGGCACCGCGTGGGACAAGTACGGAACGCTCGCGCCGCGGACGACGTTCGGCCACGGCGGCCTGGGAAGCATCGTCGGCTGGGGCGACCCCGAGTCCGGGCTGGCGATGGCCTACGTGACGAACGGCATCAGAGAGGAGACGGAACACGCCGGGCGGGCGTGCGAGATGGCCGACGCCGTGCGGCGGGCGTTCGGCGGGTGAGGACATCGTCGACGGGGCGCAGGTCCCGAGAACGTGAAATCATACACACATAATTTCAGTTCTATTTATCATCGAGTAGCGCCATACGTATCCGTGAATCGTGACACACAACGCCGACAGGGGCGGTCGCGTCGGAGCGTCCTCCGAACGCTCGGGGTGGGAACGGTCGTCTTCGGGACGGGAGTAGCGGCGCTGTCCGGGCGGGCGCTAGCCATGAACAAGGCGGAGTTGATCGAGGCCATGGCGAGCGAGGCCGGCCTCTCGAAGGCGGACGCGAAACGCACGGTGGACGCCATCACCGGCGCGACGACGAAGGCGCTGAAGAAGGGTGACCGGATAGCGGTGGTCGGCTTCGGCTCGTTCAGGACCTCCAAGCGCGCGGCACGGGCCGAGGCTGCCGGCAAGCAGACGACGGTCCGCTTCGAGCCGTGCCCGGCGTTCGCCGCCGCGCTGGATCTGAGCCCGGGGAAGGGCGACGACCGCCGGAATCAGTCGTGCCCGGCCGAACGGACCGCCGACCTCGTCGTCGACGCGGCGCTGATAGCGAGCGAGACGCGCCGTGGCTCGGATCGTGGGCTGTCCGAAGCGACTGCGGGGAAGGCACTCGACGCCTTCGTCGACGCGACGGCGGCGGCGTTGCGCGGGGACGACGACGTCACGTTGGCGGGGTTCGGATCGTTCAGCATCTCCAAACGGTCGGCACGGACCGGCCGGAATCCACAGCGCGAGAAGGAATCCTCGGCCAAGAACGAAGTCAAGTTCAAGGCCGGAGCCGAACTCTCCAAGGCGGTCAACTGAGTTCGGAGGTTCCCGTTCGACGGAACCCACTACCGATCCGTGTCGCACCGACCCGCGGGTGCGCGATTGCGCCGACCCCGAACGATCCGGCCGTGGGTACGACCCCGCGTGACCGACGCCTTTCGGTCCGTTCGGCCCAGTACCATAATATTACTGATACTTTATTGCCTCAGCGGACGTTAGACAACTGGGTGTCTAGTATGGCAATCAAACAAGCAGAAGACGGTGTACGAGCGGCGTCGGACGGGTTCTACGACGCGCTCACGCGGATGGCGAACGGCGACGCACAACCGATGAGCGCGTGCTGGTCACACGGCGACGACGTGACCACCATGCATCCGATCGGCGGCCGTGAAGTGGGCTGGGACGAAGTCGAGGCGTCGTGGCAGGGAGTCGCCGACGTGGCCGAGGGTGGGGAAGTCAGGCCGAGCGACCGACTCGTCCGCGTCTTCGGTGACACCGCGTACGAACTCGTCACGGAGAACGCGTCCATGTCACTCGGCGGGGAACAGATCGACGGAGCGTACCGGGCGACCAACGTGTATCGCTTCGACGACGGCGAGTGGCGGATCGTCCACCACCACACCGATCTCGATACGGAGTTCGTCGAAGTCCTGCAGCGCCTGAACGCCTAGTCGTCGCTGGCGGCCTTCGCCGGCTTCCGGCGATCCGAGCGCGGCCCCGTCAGATCGACGTCGGGCAACAGGTCGCGCAGATACCGACCGGTGTGGGAGTCGTCCAACTGCGCCACCGCCTCGGGCGTCCCCGTCGCCACGACGTCGCCGCCGCCCTCGCCGCCCTCCGGCCCGAGGTCGATCACGTGGTCGGCGTTCTTGACGAGGTCGAGTTCGTGTTCGATCACCACCACCGTGTTGCCGGCGTCGGCGAGGCGATGCAGCACCTCGATCAGCTTGCGCTCGTCCTCGGGATGCAGGCCCGTGGTGGGTTCGTCCAGCAGATACAGCGTCTCGCCGGAGTCTTTCTTCCCCAGTTCCTCCGCGAGTTTGACGCGCTGGGCCTCGCCGCCCGAGAGGGTGGTCGAGGGCTGGCCGAGCTGCATGTAGCCGAGGCCCACGTCCTGGAGGAGTTCGAGACGCCGACGGATGCCGGGGTTGGCCTCGAAGAAGTCGAGCGCCTCGTCGACTTCCATGTCGAGCACGTCCGCGATGGTCGCGCCCTTGTAGGTCACGTCGAGCGTCTCGTCGTTGTAGCGGGCGCCCCCACACTCCTCGCAGGGGACGTACACGTCCGAGAGGAAGTTCATCTCGATTTTGACGTTCCCTTGCCCGCCACACTCCTCGCAGCGGCCGCCCTTGACGTTGAAGGAGAAGCGACCCTTCTCGTAGCCGCGCTGGTTCGCCAGCTTGGTCTCGGCGAAGAGTTCGCGGACGTGGTCGAAGACGCCGGTGTAGGTGGCGGGGTTCGAACGCGGGGTGCGCCCGATGGGCGACTGGTCGATGAGCCGCACCGTCTCGATGGCGTCGAAGCCCTCGATGGCGTCGTGGTCACCGGGGTCGACCGAGGTGTTGTCGTTCATCTCCCGCGCGAGGCCCTTGTAGAGCACGTCGTGCATGAGCGTCGATTTCCCGGAGCCGGAGACGCCGGTGATGGCGACGAACTGCCCCAGCGGGATCGAGACGTCCACGCCGGCGAGGTTGTGCTGGCGGGCACCACGGATCGTGAGGGCGCCGTCCTCGGGGTCGCGTCGCTCCTCGGGCACCGGAATCTCGCGGCGGCCGGCGAGGTAGTCCGCGGTGATCGACTCCTCCGAGGCGACCACCTCGTCGAAGTCGCCCTGGACGACCACCTCGCCCCCGCGCCGGCCCGGGCCGGGACCCATGTCGATGACGTTGTCGGCTCGGCGCATCGTCTCCTCGTCGTGTTCGACGACGAGGAGGGTGTTGCCCAGGTCCCGAAGCCCCTCCAGGGTGTCGAGCAGGCGGTCGTTGTCGCGCTGGTGCAAGCCGATGGAGGGCTCGTCGAGGACGTACAGCACGCCCACCAGCCCGGAGCCGACCTGCGTGGCCAGTCGGATGCGCTGTGACTCGCCGCCCGAGAGGGTCGCCGCCTCGCGGTCCAGCGTGAGGTAGTCCAGTCCCACCTCCTCCATGAAGCCGAGACGGGCGCGAATCTCCTTCAGAATCTCCTCGGCGATGGTGCGTTCACGCTCCGTCAGGGCCGACTCCAGCCCCTCGAAGTGCGCGAGGGCGTCCGCGATGGACATGCGGTTCACCTCGGTGATGGCCGTCCCGTCGACGAGGACGGCCCGCGAGGCGGGTTTGAGACGGGTGCCGTCACACTCGGGACAGGTGGTGACGGCCATGAACTCCTCGATGTGGTCGCGGGTGTTGTCGGAGTCCGTCTCGACGTGTCGGCGTTCGAGGTTGCCGATCACGCCTTCGAAGGGCTGTTCCTTCCGGCGGACGCCGTTTTTCGTCGTCCACTCGAAGAGCACGTCCTCGTCGGTGCCGAAGAGGAAGGCGTCCTGCACGTCGGGATCGAGGTCCTCGAACGGCGTGTCGACGGAGACGCCGAAGTGTCGCGCCATCGAGTCGAGCTGTCGACGATAGTACGACCGGTTGTAGCTCCACGGCTCGAAGACGTTCTTCAACGGCTTGCTCTCGTCTTCCACGACGAGGTCGGGGTCGACCTCCTTCGCGTTGCCGATGCCCTCACACTCCGGACAGGCGCCGTGTGGGCTGTTGAACGAGAAGCTCCGCGTCTCGATTTCGGGGATGTCGATGCCGCAGTGGGTACAGGCCAGATCCTCGGAGAACTCGACGACGAGGCGGTCGGGCGTCTCGTCGGTCTCCGTGGTGTCGGCGTCGGTGTCGGCGGCGGCCAGATCACCCGTCGACCGCGCCGTCGAGCCGCCGAGTTCGACGCCCCCGGGCGGGTCGGGAAGAATCACCTTCAGGACGCCGCCGGCCTCCGCCAGGGCCGTCTCCACCGAGTCCGTGATGCGCGAGCGGGCCTCGGGATCGATCTTCACCCGGTCGACCACCACGTCGATCGTGTGGTCGTAGTTCTCGTCCAGTTCGGGGCGGTCCATCGTGAGATCGTAGGGCTCGCCGTCGACTTCGACGCGGCTGTACCCCTCGCTCACCAGGTCGTCGAAGCGGTCCTCGAAGGCCCCTTTCTGGTCGCGGACGACGGGGGCACAGAGCTTCGCCTTCGTCCCCGCCGGGAGCTCGAGGAGTCGACTCACCATCTGACTCGCGCTCTGTTCGCCCACCTCGCGCCCGCACTCGGGACAGTGGGGGGTGCCGACGCGGGCATACAGCAGGCGGAGGTAGTCGTGGAGTTCGGTGACGGTGCCGACCGTCGAGCGGGGGTTGTTGGCGGCGTTCTTCTGGTCGATGGAGATGGCGGGTGAGAGCCCCTCGACGGCTTCGACCTGCGGTTTGTCCATCTGCCCGAGGAAGTTGCGGGCGTAGGCCGAGAGTGACTCGATGTAGCGTCGCTGGCCCTCGGCGTACACCGTCTCGAAGGCGAGCGACGACTTGCCCGAACCCGACAGGCCGGTGACGACGCTGAACTCCTCGCGGGGGATGCGGACGTCGAGGTCCTTGAGGTTGTGTTCCTCGGCCCCGCGAACCTCGATGTAGTCCTTGCTCATCTACGGCCGACTGAGGGCCGGACCGCCGAAACGCTGTCGGTCGCGGGCGACTACGACAGCTTCTCGCGGCTGATCGCGACGCCCGTCGGCGCGACGATGATCTGGTCGTCTCCCTTCTGGACCACGTCGCCGTCGACTTCGCGGGCGACCTGTCGGAGGTCCTCCAGAATCCGGTCGACCACGCTGTCGCTCGGACTCATCCGCGTGATGTCCGCGATGACGAGGTCACCGTCGTAGACGGCGTCCTTGATCGCCATGGCGTCTCGCTGTTCGCTGATCTCCGCGATGTGTACGCTCATCCCCGCCTCAGCTCGCGCCGTGTCGAAGTCGTCGAGGCTCAGTTCCACGTAGTCCTCGGTGCTGTGGGTGCCACCGCCGCCGAGGATCTTGCTCATGATGCCCATGGTAGGTACAGGAACCACCGGCTCAATAGTTCTTGCGTCAGACGTACGGGCACGACGCCCCCGTCACGACGCTTTTGCCTCCGGCACGCGTCCCCCCACCATGACCTACAGCATCTGCGTCCGGGAGCGGGCGTCCGACGGGTGGCGCTTCGGCGTCGCCGCCGCGGCCCGCGTCCCGGCGGTGGGGGGCGTCTGCCCGCACGCGAGCGACGCCGGCGCCGTCGCCGTCGCGGGCGTGACCGACGCCGACGTGGGGACGCGAATACTCGACGCCGTCGCCGACGGACACCGCATCGACGACGCCATCGACGCGATGGCCGCCGAGGAGGGAGCCACCCACCGCCAGATCCACGGCGTCGGCGTCGAATCGGCCGGCGCCCACACCGGCGCGGACTGCCAGCCGGTCGCGGCGGACCGCGTCGGCGACGGCTACACCGTCGGGGGGACCGCGATGGCCGACGAGGTGGTGCTCGACGCGCTGGAACGGGGATACGCCGAGAACGAACGCGACGCGCCGCTCGTTCGCCGGCTACTCACCGCGCTCGCGGCCGGGGAGCGTGCGGGCGGCGACGGACGCGACCTGCCGGTCGGGAGCGCGGCGGTGGTCGTGCGGACCGGCGACGGGGGCGACCCGCTCCATCACGACCTGCGCGTCGACGCGAGCGAGACGCCGGTGGCCGACCTGCGCGACACCTACCGGCAGGCGAAGCGGGGGTACGAGGCGGCGGTCGAACGCTACACCGAGAACTCGTAGAGGTCGTCACCGACGTGGTGGACGGACTCGATTACCTTCCCCGAGTCGCCGACGAGGTCGGCGCCGGGTTCGAGGGCGCGGCCGACGGCCAGCGCCTTGCCGTGGGTCTCCTCGACGATGGCGACGAGGTCGCCGGGGGCGATGGCCTCGTCGGCGTCGACGATGCCGGGGCGCATCACGTCGGCGCCGTCGCTGACGAACTGGACGGCGCCGGCGTCGACGGTGACGACCCGCCGTTCTGGGGGGTAGGCGTTCGCGCCCCGAACTGTCAGGAACGGGTCGCCGTCGACGTAGAAAACCGACGGCTCGCCGTCGACGAGGACGAGGTCGAACTCGGTCCCGACGAGGTCGACGCGTTCGTAGGTGTCGCCGTCGAGGGTGACACCGAGGGCGTCGTCGAGGATCGTCTCCAGGTCCCGTATCTCGTCGCTCCGCAGGTGATGGCGGGATTTGACTTCCATAGCGGACGGTGGGTCGCTCGGCGGATAATACTGATTATCGCGCGCCGTCGGTCGCACGTCGGACGCGTAACAAACGCTAAGTGGGCGTGGTGCCTGCCTTCGCGCATGTGGCGCTCCGGATCGGATGGGGGGCGGGATCGGAAGACGGTCGTCTGTATCGCGTGTGGCGCGTCGCTCCTCCGATCCGATGCCCGCGAGTACGACAAGGAAGGCGACCGCTGGAGCCGACACGGCAAGGAGTTCGAACACCTCTGTAAGGAGTGTTACCGGAACCTCTGTCACCAGCCACGGGACGAACTCGAAGCGTTGCTGGTCGAGATCGGCGACGGGGAGTCGCTCTCGCGGACGGACTTCCTCGAACGCTACTACGGCGCCGTCGAGGAGCGGTACGGCTCGGCCGAGGAACCCGAATCCTGAACGCGGACCCGTCCCGTACCGCGACACCGCGCCCGACACGTCTAACTACCCGTCACGTATAGTCCGGGGCATGACGAACGATTCCGACGCGCAGGCGCAGGCCGGGACGGCCGAGGGCCAGGGACCGGTCGAAATCAGCCCGGCCGAGGCCCGCCAGTTACAGGAGAAACGCGAGGACCTGTTCGAGGAGTTCGAGATTCGGGACGCCTTCCCGCCCGACGTCCTCCGCGAGGCACGTGAGCGAACGGAGGGCGTCCAAGGAGAGATTCAGGACGAACTGGAGCACCGGGAGGACCTCCGGGACCTGACGGCGTGGACGACCGACCCCATCGACGCGCAGGACTTCGACGACGCCATCAGCGTCCGCGAGGAGGAGGACTGCTACCGGCTGTGGGTCCACATCGCGGACGTGACCCACTACGTCCATCCCGACTCCGCGATGTGGGAAGAGGCCGTCCAGCGGGGCAATACGGTGTATCTGCCGTCGTACACCATCCACATGCTCCCACCGACGCTCGCGGAGACGGTGTGTTCGCTCGTCCCCGACGAGGACCGTCTCGCCCACACCGTCGAGATGGAACTCGACCCCGAGACGCTCTCGTTCGAGACCATCGACATCTACAAGTCCGTCATCCGGAGCGACGAACGCCTCACCTACAGCCAGTGTGAGAAGCGACTGGAAGACCCCGACGCACCGCTCCACGAGGAGAACACCCTGGCCTTCGAGCTCGCCGACAGGATGCACGAACAGCGCAAGGAAGACGGGTCGCTCGTCCTGAACCCCCGGCGTGACCGCGCGCACACCATCATCGAGGAGTGCATGCTGAAAGCGAACAAGGCGGTGACCCACGAACTGATGTGGAACCGCGGCGTCGAGGCGATGTACCGCGTCCACCCCCAGCCGACGCCGGACCAGTGGAACGACGCCCTCCGCGAGATTCAGGAACTGAACGGCGTCTCCATCCCCTCCGACAAGTGGGACGACCCCCGGAAGGCGGTCAACGGCGCCCTCGAAACCGCGCCCGACCGGATGCTCTCGAAGATTCAGCGTGCGGTCCTGAAGGTGATGCCCCGCGCGAAGTACATGAACGACCCCTTCGGCGGCCACCACGCCCTCAACTTCGACATCTACGGCCACTTCACCTCCCCCATCCGCCGACTCTCCGACCTGATCAACCACTGGATCGTCCACGAGAACGACGTGCCCGAGGATCTGATCGAACTCTGTGACCGGGCCTCCGACCGGCAGAAGGACGGCGAGACGGTCGAACGACTCTACAAGGGGTTCATGGAGGAAATCGGCCTCGACCCGTACGCGGTGAACAACCGCGGCGTCGTCACCGTCGACGAAGACGGCGAGGTGGTAAACGACGAGGGGCTGCCGCCCGAAGAGGACTGAGACGGAGTCTTGTACGTCAGTACCGGTTATTCGCCGGACTGTCTCGGCGAACCACCGGTACGCAGTTACAGTAACCCGTATGATAGGGGTTGTCGTCACTGTCGAAGAATTCTCGTCGGATCGTCCAGGCGAGAATCGCTGCTGACTTCCGAGAATCCCTACGAGCCGCTGCAGTTTTAGCCGTTGAGAACTGGGGCGGTACGTTTGTATAGTGAACCGATCCTGTTGTTCTTGCCCCATCGTGGGGCCGCCGAGTCGGATCGACCATGCATCGACTCCACCTCGGCGCTCCTTTCGTACCGCGAACGAGGCGGCTCTCCCCCCGCCTCGCGGGTTTCGGAACACGTGGCGCGATCCCGGTCTCGTGTAAGAGGAATTCGTGGACCTGAAGCTATAGGTCGTGAGAGCCGTGAAGGCCGCACCCGTCCGGGACCAGATGGTGGCACCTGCCGCTTCCGTTTCGGGAGCGTCGTGACCGAAGCGGTGGGGCCTCGTATGGGACGATGGTACAGGGAGTGTTCGAGGCCCCACCGAGACGATGTCCTGGAGGTTTGAATATATAAGGGACAATCACAATATTTTCTGCATCGCCGTCAGAAGTGATAGTGAACCAATAGTATTAAGGAGTTGAGATGCGGTGTGAGAGTGGGTGCCGCGGGACCCGAAACAAACCACAGAGGCACCACCACTCGCGGCCGCCTTTCCGGCCGTCGTCGGAGCCGCCGCGCACGTCGTCGACGGTCCGGATGATCGCCGCTAGCTTCTGCGAGACGGTCGACGAGTACCGCGAGACGCCCGTCCCGTGGTGAACGTGGAGCATCCGTCCCCGATTCGGTGTCGACGACGGGGTCGGGGGCCACGTCTCCGTGAGAGCGAACGGTGATTCCGTCCGACCGTGGAGTATTTTCGGACGCCACTCTTCGACTACTTGGCGCTATAGGACTGAGGGAAGGATGCCGGAAGGGGGTGGCACGTACCCGAGACTCGGCACCTGGCCGGTGAACGGATTCATTTGCTTGTAAAATTCTCGGTGCTCCCTCGATTGCTGTTCAATTGTAAGCCTCGGTTCCGACAACCCTCGTCACCGATTCGGCAGTGACGCCCTGACACCCACCGAGAAGGCTACGGATCGCCCGTTCACAGGAACGGGTGCCACGCTACCGGGCTGGCACCAGAAGAGCGAGCTACTAGCCGTTGTGGGGGAGTTGTCGACTCTCCGTGGTTCCCGGATGGAGGAAAGGGGAGGGGTTCCGTCTCAGAGGGTGGGGTGCCTCGGAACCCAATCCGGAAATCGACGGGCAGCCTTGAGTATCTCGTGGCCGGGGGTTCTCGAGTATGTCCCGACAAAAATGCGGATGAACGAGCGGGTATCGACTGGAGCGAACGAGGGGGACTCAGGCGAGTCCATTGACTGGAGCGAACGACGCTGACTCGCCGGGAGTCCCGCGAGTGAGCGAAGCGAACGAGGGGGACTCAGGCGAGTCCATTGACTGGAGCGAACGACGCTGACTCGCCGGGAGTCCCGCGAGTGAGCGAAGCGAACGAGGGGGACTCAGGCGAGTCCATTGACTGGAGCGAACGACGCTGACTCGCCGGGAGTCCCGCGAGTGAGCGAAGCGAACGAGGGGGACTCAGGCGAGTCCATTGACTGGAGCGAACGACGCTGACTCGCCGGGAGTCCCGCGAGTGAGCGAAGCGAACGAGGGGGACTCAGGCGAGTCCATTGACTGGAGCGAACGAAGTGAGCGAAAGGAAATGGACTCGCCGGGGGTTGACCGACCGGCGCGCTCCGACCCACCGCGTTGAAGCGCATCATCGGTCGCTCACCTCCCGCATGAGGCGGCGACGAACCTCCATCTTCTCGCGCTCCGTCCGCTTGTCGTAGTGCTTTTCAAGAATCTTCTCCGTCACGTCCATCCGCTCGCTGACGACTTCGCGGGGGACGCCTTCGTTCAGGTCACGCGAGATAGCACCCTTCCGGAGCGGATGCGACGACACGCTCGACGGACACTGACTCGCCTTCTTCTGGTAGCGAGCGGCGTCGCACTCCGCGGGATCACGGTCGTGCGGGCACCCGTTCCACACGCAGGGGCGGGTCACCCGATACACCGTCTCTCGGATGCTCGTCTTACTGAGGCGGTTGCCCTTCTTCGAGGTGACGAGTGGGTCCCGATCTCCGTCGGTCAGCTCGCGGGTGTGGGCGACGTAGTCCTCGACGACGGCCGCGACCGGCGTCCCGAGCCACACGTCGCGCTCGCCGCGCTCTTCGTTCTTCAGCGGCGTCCCCGACTCTGGACGATGCCGGAACTTCACACACGGCTCGTCCGCGTCGAAGTCCTCGACGTCGAGACCGTACAGGGCACCCATGCGGCATCCCGTCTCCCACAGCAGCAGGAAGACGACGTGATCCCGCGACGCGTACCGGAACGTGTCGAGGCGGTTGAGAACCTTCGCGCCGCGCTCTCCACGGAGAACCGTCTCGTTCGTCTCGTCGTCGTCGGAGAGGTCGGGCATCGGAACGTCCTCCCGAAGCCCCTCCTCGACGGCGTCGATCCCCGCCCAGAAGTCGAGCGCGACGCGGAGCGTGGCGAGGTGGTTCTTCAGCGTCACGTCCTTCACGGTCCCCTTCCGGCGCTTGTAGAACCGGAATATCTCGCGGCCGCCGAGGTCGTTCAGGTTGTCGATCCCGCGGTCCTCGCAGAACTCGACGAACGGCGCGAGACGGTACTTCTTGTTCTCGACGGTGTGCTCCGCGTCCTCGCCGACGCGGCTTTCGAGATACCACTCGACGCCCTCTTCGGGCGACAGTGGTTCGAGGTCGTCGCTCACTGTCCAGCCACCTCCTCGAATCGCGCGTCGTGACTCGGCTCGACGCGCCCGTGGGCGTCGACGGCGCGGGCGGCCCGGTGCCGGTGCCGCGTCAGCGCCTCGAACGGACAGTCCGGACAGACGACGTGGTAGCGACCACCGCCGTCGGTCACGAGTCGGCCGCGTTCGTCACCGTCGTCGGCGAGCGGCGGCTCCTCGCTACGCAGGTCGACGAGTTCGGACTTGTCCCACCGCGCCGGTTCGAGGTCGTTGGCCCGACACGTCTCACAGCCGAATCGAGTCGCGTCCACGTCGACCGAGTGGTGGCCACGCGGGCACACCAGCGGGTCGATGGGCTGTCCCTCGGGGATACGTCCGCCGTCGGTCTCGACGCCGTCGCCGCGGTCGACGTCGTCGGCCACGCGTTCGGCGTAGTCGTCGAGCACGTCGGCGACGGCGGCCTCGATCTCCCGCTGGAGCCGCGTCGGGTGCGGGTAGTCCGTCGACGCGCCCGACACCTCGATGCTCACCTCGCCGCTGAGGTGGTTCATGCCGTCGCCGGGCGTCAGGATCTGATTCCCCGAAGCGCCGCCGAAGTTGATCGACGACGTGACGCGCCGCCGGCCGGCCGACACGTCGCGGCCGCCGTCGGTCTCGACGCCGTCGCCGCGGTCCACGTCGTCACCGTCGACGTAGTGCTCGCGCGCCGTCTCGATCACGTCGGAGCGCGCGTATCCGACCGTGTCGGCCGCCTCGAACAGCGCGGCCGTCACGACGCCGAGCGCGTTCTCCGCTGGCAGGCCGGTGTTGTTCACCGCGTCCTCGAAGGCGGCCGAACAGCGCGCGTAGAGCATCGCCTCGGCCGGTGTCGAGTCGTCGACTTCCGCCTCGATCTCCTCGACCATCTCGTCCACGCGGATCGAAAACTCGTCCTCGCCGCCGTCGGTCCGGATCGTCGCGCACTTGCGACAGATAGGCTGGCGCGTCGGCGCGTCGATCCCGTCGGCCGGGTCACCACAGACCACGCAGTCGCCGTCGTCAGGTTGATTTCCGCTCGGTCCGTTTCCGGTCGTGCGGGACATTCGTCCCGTGGTAGGTTCCGACAGCATCGGCTTAAGCACGGAACCGTAACGCGGGCGGTGGTCTCAGCACCGTCCGCGCTACCGACCAACCTCGAAGTGCCTACAGAGTCTCGCGTCGGTTCCGCAGGTCTACTGTTGAGCGTTCGGAACATGAATGTTACGACGACGTATGAGTATCCTAACGTGCCACCAACGCTAATGAGACTGTTGACAAGTGGGTGGGGAAGATTTGTGGTAGTTAAGAACAAATGCGCCACTCCGGTGACTGGATGACATTGGTTGATGACAGAGTCTTGGAATACATTCGAGAGAACGAATCGGGGTCTCCAACAGAGATGATGAAGGAGGGACCGATTCACTACTCCCGACAGCACATCGCCCGCAGGTGCCGGAAACTCGCCGATGAGGGACTCCTCAATCACCTTGGAAACGGCGTCTACGTCCTCACCGACGACGGCGAGGCGTACCTCGACGGCAAACTCGACACGCAGAACTGGGTCCGCCTCGACGAGAACGGTGGCGCGGCGGCGAACGGTGTCGGCGACGCGGGTGAGGAACAGGAGGGCTAACTCGTGCGTCGACCGGCGAAGTGGATGCACCAACTCGACGAGCGCATCCTCGAACATCTTGCCGATGACGGATGGGCGTCGCCCGGAACGATGAGCCGCCACTTTCGGTTTACCGCGTCGGAGGATCGGATCGAAGAGCGGTGTGAGGAACTACGCGACGCGGGGCTTCTCGCCCCGATCTATCGCGGCGCATCGATGTACGAATTGACGACGCTCGGCTATCTGTATCTCGCGGGGGAACTCGATGCCGACAGTCTGCCACGGAGGACGGTGGGATGATATGAGCGACGACGAAGAGGATTCGATAGAGAAGTACCGAACCGCGTTCGTCTTGCAGATGTTCAAGTTGGGCGCGGTATTCGGTGCGTTCCTCGGTGAAACGATCACGCTATGGATCGCACTGGGTCTAGCGGCGTTTCTGGATCACATCGTCGGTCTGTCGTTCGTCATGACGATCCGGGGGTTCAGAATCCCAGTTTTCGCGGCTGTTCAGGCGATAATCGCCGTAGAGATTTTCCGTGGTGCGGCCGATATATACATGCAAGGGAATCCCGAGTTTCGGGGGATCGAAGAAGAATGACAGAATGGGTGCTTCACTGGCCGGAAGCCGGCGTGAAGAACGGCGAGTTCGTCGACGACTCTTCCGAGTGGATCGACGAGGACCCGTTCGTTCGGAACGTCGTGTTAGTTGCGGGGCTGTTGATGAGGGTCATTTCTGCCATAATCCTCACCGGACTTTCGGTCCTGACTGCGGTCGTTCTCTTGTCGAACGGCGTCAGTATCGGAGGCCTATCCGTGCTCGGGATGATCGTCGTTTCGGCGGCTGGGATTTCGGCGGCAGATATGGTACTCGACCGGGTCGCCCTCGCGCCGATCCGGTGGGTGTCGGCCGTGTTAGCGGTCACGATGGTTCTACCGCCGGCAATCGTCTATGCGTGGATTCGACGACGGACACACAAGGTCGAGCATCCGGAGCGGCTTGCGTTCTATGCCGGTGACGAGCGGACGCTCCTCAGACTGTACGGTGAGCTTCTTCCTGGCATTCGACCACGTAAACCGCGGCTTGCAGACGGTGGGACAAGGGAAGAAGACTGATTAGGGCCAGTCGACTTTTGCCCGAGCGCGGACCTTCACTTTCCTTGAGTCAGGACCAAGATACGCCTGTCGATACGTTTCTTAGCCTTGTGAAGCGCTCACGGCGAACAGCGGGTATTTTTAACGCCCAGCACTCAAGAATTGAGTGAAGAACGGCCCGCCAGTACTGAAGCACTGCGGATTCCGTTCTTCCGCACTCACGCGAGTGGGTGAGGATCGCCCTCAAGACAATCAGTGACAGCCAAACGGAGGTGATTACCGTCATCGAGTTAAGCGTCTCAGCAGACCCGACAACGATGCTCGTGCTTGTGGTCCTGATCCGTCAGGCCAAGGACCTACGCATCACTGTCGGTGAGTAGGTACGGAGGCCCGAGCAATCAGCCGGGCCCGCCAGTACTGAAGCACCTGTAAGTAGAGCCGACTCGGTGAAAAACTCTTTCTTTGTGAGGCCAACCGATTAGAGCCACCCAACCTTCTCCCTTCCCCGCTGCTGCGCATCCAGACTGTACGCCCCGAGGTAGTGCTCTCGAAACGTCTCCCAGTCCTCCCAGCCGCCCCACTCCATCACCAGTCCCGGCTCGACTTCGCGCTCGACGAGTAGCGTCCCCCAAGTACGCCGGAGATCGTGCGGACCGAGGTAGGTCCAGCCGTCGTCACCGGTGTCGGCGTACAGCCGCTCGCCCGCTGTAGTGACCCACCGCCGGATCGTCCGCGTCGAGCGGTCGACGAGCGGCGTGTCGGCCGCCTCGTCGCGCACGTCGGCGAGCGCCCGCATGGACGCCGCGAGATCGGTCGGCACGGGCGTCTCTCGGTACTTCGAGCCCTTCCCGTCCTGCACGCGGACGAACGGGCCGACGGGCGTGTCGACAACGTCGGCGGGTGTCACGTCGGCCGCCTCGGCGACGCGGAGTCCGCACCGAGCGAGTAGCCCGAGCGCTACTGTCTGTGTCGTCCCGTCCGCCTCGTCGAGCAGGGCGTCGACCTCCTCGGGGCGGAGCCATACCTTCCTACCGTCGTGGTCGTCGTGATCCTCCATCTTCATCGCGTCCGATTACCTCACAAATCAGCCAAAGAACCGTGAGCATCTAGTACTTTCGACCGTGATCGCGCCGGCGTCGAGGCGGATCGTGTCTGACTTTCCATCCTTCTCGGACGCCAATCTCTGATTCTCCGTGGAAACCGAAACTACACCGCATAATATAGTTTCACCATATCGCCGTAATCCACACGAGTGTTGTTATTTTTATTATCCTTGGATGCGTATCGGAGATCTATCGAATTCAAGGCTATTGCGCTATCATATAAATACACTAACTTTTAACAGGTTTCACGACTATACCTGCTTCCGAGATGGGACTCTTCAGTAGCTCAAATAAAAAGAAAAAGAAGTACAAATGTGAGGTCACTAAGAGGAATAATAAGATGAGTATGTACGGCGGGACTAAGGAGGTAGTGAAGAAGACCTGTGGGAAAAGGCACGGACCCAAAGTCGACAAAGACGATCTCCCTGACAGGGGATACCACAGGAAGCAATGCGAGAAGTGTAAAGAAAAGACCCGAAAGAAAGGCCTAAATTCGGGTCGTATTGAGGATGGGTCGAAAGGCGGATCAGGTTCCGCTAGCCGTTCTGGCGACCTTTTGTAACCCATTCACTGATTCTCGGACGCCAACCTCCGACTTCACGCTCCTTCTCGGTCACTACATGCGAAAACGCAAAAGCGCGAGTCGAGCATCTGGAACTAGGCCCATGCCCTGTCGCCAAGATTGTACGTGATCGAGTGAGTTCCATCCACAGTCAGGACAAACAATCTGTGTATCCCAATCGAACGGGTGGTGGCATCTACAACAGCCCGAATCCTTCCACGCTGTCATACTTTTGTGTCATTGATATTGAGTAATAAGGGTTTTCTATCAACACCAATCAACACGCGCCAAAACCCACTCTCCGCCAATCTCTGATTATCCGGTCTTCTCGAAAACAAGTGGTTGCTTGAGTGTAGAATCGGACACGAGGGTCAAAACTCCACCCCCACTGTCGATTCGGCAGTGACCACCGTGGAATCCCTCTGAGATAGAGGGGGCTACTAATCGTCCGTTCACATGAACGGATACCGCGCTACCAGTCAACACTATCCATGCCGTACCAGGTATTAGCTGTTGCTATAGAGGAGATAGTCGACTCTCTATGATTCTCGGACGGCATCTTATCGGAGCCACAACAGCGTCCAGCAATCCAAATGCAATTTATAGGAACGAGGACGGCTGATATAGGTCCATATCTTCTCTAAGTAATGTTGGTGGGGGGTGGTTAGTGAACGACCAAATATCTACTATAATTGGTTCTACAGACAGCCGAATTTCTTTCGCTGCCTGAGTATCACTAAATGTTCGCACTAGTTGTGCGAGAATTCCAAACCCAAAGAACGCCGCAAACTGTAAGCAGTCCTTTTCTACAGTTGAAGAATATCGGCCGGGGACTAGTGCCGAACTGGTCGTGTGGGGGTGCATCGCTCTATTACTCAGATGGTCATACAGCCTTTTGTCACGCTCACCGAGTTTTCCACGCTCATTACCAAGAAGATCTCCTAAATCATCCTCCTCTTCTAATCGATACTCTGGCCCAGGTTGTCCCCTCGCCCGAATTTCGTACCGAGTCTTTTCCCACAACTCTGCGGCCTTCTGCTTATTTCTGTTAAGCCCTTTCAACAGTAGATAGCAGTCCATCAGATAACGGATGCGTCCATAAGCTCCGTCCCACGCCTGATTTTCCACCAAAATAGAAAGTGCTCGAAGTGCGTTCCCTGCCCGGTGGAACGTAGTCAATTGATACATATGCCGGTCAGTCACGTACGCACCACCGCTCGCATACAGATGCTCAGCGATTTCGCTAAAATTCGCAGCAACCGTCCGAACAAGTCGTCCCAGCCACTTATTACGTGCAGGACGCCGCGAATCTACTGGATCAAGTTGGTACTCACCATCCAGAACACGCACGGTCTGTGCGATCGGGAACTGAAGATTTGAGCAGTTGATTGTATCCAAATGATATCAGATTAGTTGTATATACCTTAGGGAGATTGACCGCTACTGTATCCAGATTTGAGAATATTCTCGGACGTGGATAGCCGCACACAATAAATAAGACTAGAGATATAGTCTAACTGAAAATATGAATGCTGACACCGACAACATCAGCTACGCTAGAACCCAATTAAGCGAGGCTCGTCGGCGTCTAGCGTCCGTTCGTGAGAGAATATCCGATATAGAAAGACAAGAAGTGGTCGGAGCTGTTGATCAACGGGACAACGAACTCGCTGTAGGAGAGAACATTAAGATTGCTGAGGGTGAAGACATCGAGAAAATACCGGAAAAGCATCGACAATACGTAACTCTCTCTCGACGTGACAAGGAGGTGGTGAACATCGAACCACATATTCAAAATATTATTATCGACTGTCAAATGTCGATTGAATTGTCTGTTAAATCGATGTTCAAGGCAGTAGATCAAGAATTTGATTACTCCCATGGTATTGGGTTTGAGTCACATAATACGCAAGATTTCAATAGAAAAGTTCCAGCCGACTTTCCAAGACGTGAAGATATCGTTCGCGCGATCTTCCTAACACAACTGTGGGAAAGATTCTATGAACTTGCGAAATACGGTGCTCCGGAATTGAATGTCGGCCCTTCCGTGATTTTCGAGATTGACGACGGCGAACGAGCGCTTAACGATGCAGCTTTTTGTGTGGAATTGGCAGAAGAATTTATTGATTATGTCGATGAGAGTGAATAGAATTTCATTTGCGATCAGTCTATGAGATTCTGCCAGACGAATAGTGGACCAGGTGTTGATTCTCCGCATCGAATACATTCGTACCCGTCAACGAGACCATAGCGTGACGGCACTTGGGCCGACTCGAAGCGATGACCAACGACCGAACACCACAGCCGCGACGGGAGCCAGCGAAGGAACGCACCGACTGTCACGCTGGCAACGCACCTCCTCTACGCGGCGGGCGGCCACAGACGGGACACTCGTCTTCGCTGTCGGCGGCTGACCATTCGATTCGGCAGAATGGACAGTACGTCATCAGAGATTGCCCTCGTAGAAGTTGCTCGCCCAGTGGTCGTCGGCCTCTTCGACAGCGTGTTTCGGAGACACTAGGTACGTATTCGTTTCCGCGTCGTATCCGAGTACTAAGGTCGTCCCGCCCTCAATACCGTCGGCAACTGCTTGTGTTCGAGGGAGTAACGCGTAGAGGCTCTCGTTGCGCTCGTTGGCTGTGCAGTCGCCGAGTGGGGTAATCGGCGCGTCCGGGTCCGACAGTTCTCTCAACGCCCGGCGGCGGGCACTACTTCCACTCATCTCACTGGTTGTTCGATCGCACAGGTAATTAAATACCCAAGCGATTCACCAAGTAGTTCACCAAATAGATGGTGAACGACAACCGGGTTATCCCCCTCACCCCCTTGCGACCGGCCGTATGCTGGATCCTATTTCAGCAATCGCAGGTGTAGCAATCACCGGAGTCACCACCTCGACACTGTACGCCGCGTACCTCCGCGGCGCTCGGGACGCAACCAGTCCCGCTCACATCGTCGATCTCCGTGAGGTGGAGAACTACCACGCCGAGAGTGCCCGCGCCGAGGCGATCCGCGAATCCGTCGAGGCGACCACGGAGGGATCGGCATGAACGCCGACGAGCCGGACGCTCCTGGTGACGCTGTCGACGGCGACCAGGAGGCGAGCGGCGAGGTCAAGGACGTCGAGGTGACGACCGTCCACCGGAAGGACGGTGTCGACCAGATCACCGAGCGGTCGGTGCTGCTCGACACGGGCGAGGAGGAAATCGTCGAGACGTTCGAAGTCGTCGACGGCGAGCACGAGTACCTCGGCGACGGCGATCCCGACCAGCGCGCCCACGACGCCCTGGAGGCGCGATTCTGATGGACCCGATGACGCCGCCGGAGTTCGAGCATTCGGCCGCGTCGGAGGTGTTCGAGGACTACGACCAGTACCTCGATCACCACCGCGCGGAGTCCGAAGGCCGGACGGCGCGGGCGGCCTCGTTCGCCTCCTACAACTTCGACCTCCAAACGGGCATCCTGATCGCACTCATGGCCGGCGCCGTCCTGGTGGCGGTGTTTGAGGACGGTGATACCTTCGAGACCTTCCGATGAGCATCACCGTCGAGTTTGGATCGAAAGCTGCGGCCGACCAGTACCGCGACGACTACGAAGAGTACATCTGTCCCGTCGACGACGACGCCCGACTCAAGACCGTCGCGTTCGTGAGCGACACGCCCGAGTGGCTGCTCGACCAAGCCCGCCTCGACGCCGAGGAGGGCCGCGCCGAGCGAGCCGCCAGCGCCGGACAGGCAGAACTCACCGACGGCGAACGCGACCGGATCGACTTCTCGAAGGGGCGGGCGAACGTTCCCCACGCTCGCGCCGTGAAGGGCATCGCCGCCGATCACGGCGTCGACGACTGGCTCGCCTACTACGATCCCACCCTCACCGTCGACGAACACCGTGGCGTGATGGAGCAGGCACGAGAGGAAGGGGGCGGCCAACGTCTCGACGCCAACGAGGGCCGGCAAGCCGCCCGTGCCCGCGACGCCGCCCGCGCCCAGCAGTCAAGCGAGTGCGACCACGCTGCTGACCACTGCGAACACGGCGATCCCGAGGCCTGCGAGTTCCTGAAGAACGCCTGCGGGTACGGCGAGGACGAAGTCGCGTCGATCCTCGACGAGGACGACGCCGGCGACGACGAGGAAATCACCGGGAAGGCCGCGGGAGCGCTCGGGCGAGCGTGGGGCGGATACAAGGGTGCGATCACGCGCCTCGACCGGGAGATCGAGGACGTCGTCGAGAGCAAACGCGAGGCCGAGGGCGCCGCCGCGGCGATCAACGCGATCCGTCGCGACCACGGTCAAGAGCCGATGGAGTTCGAGCGCCTCGAAGAGCTGTCCGACCGCCTCGAAGGCGTCGGTGACGTCGCCCACGACGCCGAGGGCCACGTCGAACTGATGGAACGATTCTCATGACCGGATACGACTGCCCCGTAGAGGGGTGCGACTACCAAGCCGACCAGATCGACCAGCTTCGAGGGCACATCAACGGGTCCCCTGACCACCCCTCGTGGGGGGACGTCAAGGGGGGCCTCGGCGCTGGTAGCGAACTGGTAGACCAGAACGACCAGGCAGAGACCACCCCCTCCAAGGGGAGTAAATCGCCCGATGAGAACGAGGACGACGACCAGCCGGACGACCTCCCTGAAGGGGCCGATGAAGGGGGGAACGAGGGGGGGAGCGCCCCCTCTGACGCTGGTAGTGAGGACGACGACCAGCCAAACGACCAGAACGACCAGCAAGATACCCCCATGCCAACGGACACCGAACTCCAGCGTCAGCGCCGTGTTCAGGGCGCTCAACCAGACGAATTGGGTAGTGACGAAACGACCAGCCAAGAGACCAGCAGTACCACCCCCTCAAAGGGGGGTAACGAGGGGGGTAGCGCGGCTGGTCTGCTCCCTGCCATCGACACGTCGACGATCATCATGCTGGTCGCCCTCCTGGCGGTGGCCCTCATCCTCTATCGCCTCGTGTCCGACAGCGGGGGCGGCGGGGGTGCCGAAGGGGCCGACGGGGCCGACGAAGACGTCGACGACCAGGAGGACGAGGACGTCGAGGAACTGCCGAACTTCGACGCGACCGAACTGGAGGAGATCTAAATGGCTGCCGAGACCGACGAGATCGACGAGCAGGACGCACCGGACGAAGGGGACGACGAAGAGGAGAAGCCCCCCATCGAAGACGAGGAGTTCGCGGATCTGAGCGCCGTCGCCGACGAGATCGAGGAGTCCGCCGGCGCCGGTTCCGAGGACGACGAGGAGGACGTCGACGACCAGGAGGACAGCGCCGAGCAGGAGGCGAGCAGTGAGGACCACACTCGAGGAAGCCCTCGCGGTCGAGGGTGGGGCGACATGTACGTCGCGTCGGTCACCTCGGGACTGAACGCGGTGATCGACGAGCACGGCAAGGACGGTGCCGAGCCGCTCGACGAGCAGATGGCCCGCGACCTCCACCTCGACGAGGCGTTCGAGGAAGTGATGGAGAAGCGCGGCCGGGCCGACATGCCCCCGGAACAAGAGCTACTGATGGGGACGCTCATCCTCGCCGGCACGGTGGTCCTCTCGAAGACCGACCTGCCGGCCCAGGCCCTCTCGGAGGTGGGCGAGGATGCTTGACGGGATGAAAGAGCGGATGATGCAAGAAGCGATGGGTCAGATCACTCCCTCGGAGACGCCTATCGCGAAGGTCCTCGCTGACTCCATTTCGAACATCGAGGCCCGGCAGATGGCCGCAGTGACCCGCCTCGCCGAGGCCGACGACGTCGACGATGATCGGCTCGCACACGAACTCGACGTCGACGAGCGCGCCGTCGAGTCGCTGAAGCCCGAAGTCATCTACCGCCGGGAGGGCGACGATGGGTGACCTACCCCGTGAATGGGAGCGGGTGCCCGTCCACTACCGGTGGCCCGATCCGATCCTCCAGCGCCGGTACGAACCGGGCGCGGTCGTCCTCGATGATCCCGACGGCGGCGAGGTGATCCGCTCGGACATGGTCGCCGACGATCTCGTCGACGATCTCGAAAAAGGAGCGCCGTCGCGGTGACGGTGATCGCTACTCGGGCGGCCGGACGGTGATCCAGACGGTCGACATGGCTGGATCGATCTTCACGAAGCCCTGTTTCTTCAGCGGCCGGATGAGTTCGTCCATCACCGCACTCTTCGGAGTGTCGTTCGAGTAGAGCCGATTCATCGCTGCCTCACGGGAGACCCGGAGGCCCGCATCGTGCAGCGGCTCGGCGGCATCGAGGAGCGTCAGATACGCGTCGGTGAGACGGTCGGTCTCCGGGAGCGTCATCCCGTCTTGATCGTCATCGGAGTGACGGGCCACGTCCTGCTTGACGAGCGCACGCAGGCGCTCGCTCCGGCTCACGTCCTCGTCGTCACAGATGGCATCGAACTTGTCGAGGACGTCGTCGTCGATCCCGAAGGAGACGCGACCCGTCGGGTTGTGATCCATCCGGGGCATCTTATTCACTCACCCCCTGCGTGCATACGGCGTGAATACCCGGACGGCTCGGCGATTCGGAGTCCGTATGCAAGGGGGGTGGGGAGGCGTGCGGAGCGGACTCGCGTGCGGGGGCGTGTGCGCGCGACCCGTCACTCTCGCCGACGGCGGGGTACAGGTCGACCGTTCCCTCGAACTCGGTGAGGTGGGTCTGCGCGACCGAGTGGATCGCGCGGTCGGCGCGCTCCATGATGGCGAGGTAGTTCATCAGGGCCACCTCCATCGGCCGCCGTCGGCGCGAAGCTTCTCGACGGCGTGGTCGGCCCTCGCGTCGGCCACGTCCTCGACGTCGAAGATGTCGACGTGTCGGTCGTGCGTGTCGGTGACGTCACCGAACGCCGCCTTCCGAACGGTACAGAGGTGGGCACACGGGCCGTCGTGGTAGGCGTTCCCCGGACAGGGCTCGCGCTCGTCACCGTCGAGCGTGTAGCACTCGCCGACGTAGGCACCGTGATCGCGTTCGAGGCGGACGTCGTGGGCGTGCTC
Source organism: Haloplanus rubicundus (assembly GCF_003342675.1). Taxonomy (NCBI): domain Archaea; kingdom Methanobacteriati; phylum Methanobacteriota; class Halobacteria; order Halobacteriales; family Haloferacaceae; genus Haloplanus; species Haloplanus rubicundus. Next base: position 3,329,124 of record NZ_CP031148.1, read on the forward strand.
GCCGTCGGGCAGGGTGACGACCCAGCGGTTCCACGCCGTTCGTTCGATCAAGGCGACCCGCGGATCGGCGCGACGCCACGAGGCGGTTCGGTCGTCGCGCTCGGTAGCGAAATCGAGCGGCGTCATCGGTTCCCACCTCCTTGACATTCGGGACAGGTTCGACGGGGGATGCCACCCCGTGAGGTGGTCGTGACGAGACGGGCGCCACAGGTCGGACAGTGGCGTCTCACGCCGCCCACCCCCTGATTTCCTTCTGTCGATGACCCGACTGCGTCGACATGCACCGCACTCCGCGGTGGAATCGTTTTTCGGGGGTACTCAGACACTCATATAGTCTGAGCGTGATCGGTGGAGAGAAGACTCGACGCGTCGCTTTTGTTTCCTTAGCGACCGAGTAAAATTTTGATGGACTCGCCGGGATTTGAACCCGGGGCCTCTTCCTTGCGAAGGAAGCGATCTGCCACTGATCTACGAGCCCGCAACGTGAGGGAACCGTCCGGCGTACTTGTATGCTTCCCTTTGGACGTGAAAACGCCTTAGCGCGATGCCCTACGTCAGTCCTCGAGGACGATCTCGATGCTGACGTCGTTGGGCACCTGGATGCGCATGAGCTGGCGCAGCGCGCGTTCGTCCGCGTCGATGTCGATGAGGCGCTTGTGGACGCGCATCTCCCAGTGCTCCCAGGTCGCCGTCCCCTCGCCGTCGGGGGACTTCCGGGACGGGACTTCCAGCGTCTTCGTCGGCAGCGGGATCGGGCCGCTGAGACTGACGCCCGTCTTGCTCGCGATCTCGCGGACTTCGTCGCAGATGCCGTCGAGGTCCTCCGGGCTCGTACCCGCCAGGCGAACGCGTGCTTGCTGCATCTATCGCTCGTTGACCGAGAGCACTTTGCCGGCCGCGATGGTCTGACCCATGTCGCGGATGGCGAAGCTACCGAGCTCGGGGATCTCCGAGGACGGCTCGATGCTGAGGGGCTTCTGCGGGCGGACGGTGACGACCGCGGCGTCGCCGGACTTGATGAAGTCCGGGTTCTCCTCGGCGACCTCGCCGCTCGCGGGGTCGAGCTTCTGGTCGATGGACTCGATGGTACACGCGACCTGCGCCGTGTGGGCGTGGAAGACCGGCGTGTACCCAGCCGTGATCACCGACGGGTGCTGCATGACGACGACCTGCGCCTGGAACGTCTCGGCGACCGACGGCGGGTCGTCGGCCGGGCCACAGACGTCGCCACGGCGGATGTCGTCCTTGCCGATGCCACGGACGTTGAACCCGACGTTGTCGCCGGGGCCGGCCTCGGGCACCTCTTCGTGGTGCATCTCGATGGTCTTGACCTCGCCACCGACGTCCGAGGGCTGGAACGACACGTTGTCGCCGACGTTCATGACACCCGTCTCGACGCGGCCGACCGGGACCGTCCCGATGCCCGAAATCGTGTAGACGTCCTGGATCGGGAGGCGAAGCGGCGCGTCCGTCGGCGGCTCCGTCTCCGGCAGGTTGTTCAGGGCTTCGAGCAGCGTCGGGCCGTCGAACCAGTCCATGTTCCCGGACTTCTCGGCGACGTTGTCGCCCTCGAAGGCCGAAATCGGGATGAAGGAGGCGTCCTCCGTGCCGAAGCGGACCTGTTTGAGGAGCTGCTTGACCTCCTCGACGACCTCCTTGAAGGTGTCCTCGGAGTAGTCGACGATGTCCATCTTGTTCACGCCGATGATCAGTTCGTTGATCCCGAGCGTGCGGGCGAGGAAGACGTGCTCGCGGGTCTGGGGCGCGACGCCGTCGTCGGCCGCGACGACGAGCACCGCGTTGTCGGCCTGCGAGGCACCCGTGATCATGTTCTTCACGAAGTCACGGTGACCCGGACAGTCGACGATGGTGAAGAAGTACTCGTCCGTGTCGAACTCCTGGTGGGCGATGTCGATGGTCACGCCGCGCTCGCGCTCCTCGGCGAGGTTGTCCATGACGTAGGCGAACTCGAAGCCGCCCTTGCCCTTCTCCTCGGCTTCCTCGCGGTACTGCTCGATTACGTGCTCCGGGACCGACCCTGTCTCGAACAGGAGTCGCCCGACGAGCGTGCTCTTGCCGTGGTCGACGTGGCCGATGATGGCCAGATTCTGGTGCGGTTTGTCACTCATGGTGGAATCACGCGCTAAGGCGCTTGGTGACGACTATTTGCCCCGAATCACCTAAAACCATTTCGATACACGTTACAGAAATCCTCGGCGCCGTCTTGCGGTTTGTGATGCCATACCGCACGCCGGCGCGGGGACGGTAGCGAAGGGTCGGACGATTACGACCGACGGGGAGCGGGCGTCGCCGTCACTCCAGCCGGCTCACGTCCGAGAGAATCGCCGTCGCCGTCTCCGGGCCGCCGGCACCACGGCCACTCAGATGGAGTTGCCCGGCGTGAACCGTCTCGAACTGGACGATGTTGCGCGTGCCGGTCACCGCCAGCGCGTCGTGTTGGGGGACGAGTCGCGGGCCGACCCGCACGCCGTCGGCCGTCGCCTCGCCGATCAGCCGGACCGTCCGCCCGTCTTCGGCCGCCAGGTCGAGGGCGCTCGACGGAATCGAGCGGATGCCCTCCACCTCGGCGTCGTCGAGGGTGTACACCTCGGCCCCGTCGCTCAGCACGTTCGCGAGGATGACGAACTTCAGCGCCGCGTCCGTCCCCTCCACGTCGAAGGCGGGGTCGGCCTCGGCGACGCCGAGGTCCTGGGCCTCCGCGAGGACGTGTTCGTAGCCGAGTCCCTCGGCGGCCATCCGCGAGAGGATGAAGTTGGCCGTCCCGTTGAGCACGCCGCGGGCCGCGGTGATCTGATTCGGCCCGAAGTCCGCGATGGTCGAGAGGATGGGGATGGCGCCGCCGACGGCCGCCTCGAACTGCACCGTCCCGGCGCTCTCGCGTTCGAGCGCGCGCAGGTCGGCGTACCGTTCCGCCACCGGTCCCTTGTTCGCCAACACGACGTGCCGGTCGCGTTCCAGCGCGGCACGGACGTGCGAGAAGCCGGGTTCGGCGTCGCCGAGCGTCGTCGGCGTCGCCTCGACGAGGACGTCGTACTCGGCGGCGAGCGCGTCGTCCGGGTCGCCGTCGCCGACCACGCCTTCGCGCTCCTTGCGCTCGAACACCGCGTCCGCATCGATGCCGTCCGGATCGACGGCCGACGACCGCGAGTCCGCGACGGCGGTCACGACGTGGCCGTAGTCCGGGGCGAGTTCGACGACCGAGCGGCCGACGGCGCCGACCCCGACGACGGCGAGCCGGAGCGTCATTCCGCCACCTCCACGAGCGGTTCGATCACGTTCAGTTCCTTCTCGTCAGCAATCGCTCGCACGTGGTCGAACACCTCGTCGGTCCGGCCGGTCCGGGTCGCGAGTCGGAGGCGCGCGCTCGACGCGCTCCCGCGGCCCTCCGGGGCCGAGAGCGACAGATCGGCGAGCGTCGCGTCCGTACTCGACTCGATCCGTCGCAGGGTATCGGAGAGGTCGGTGTCGACGATGTCGCCGACGAGCAGGATCGTCAACTGCTCCCCGTAGCGCTCCGCGCCCGCCTGGATGACGTTGACGCCCTCGTCGCGAAGTGCCTGCACGATAACCTCGAAGCGGTCCGGCGGACACTCCACGTCCACCTCGACGGGGATGTGACCCCGCGGGGTGAGGTTGCCGCGCTCGTGGAAGATGGAGAGCAGGTTGCCGCCGTTCTCGGCGATGGGGCGAAGCGCCGACAGCAGTTCGCCCGGCTTGTCCACGAGCTCCAGCCGGATGGTGTGGGTCTGGGGACGCTCGCCGCCGTCGGTTTCGGGGTCGGTCACGTCGGTGTCGGAGTCAGGGGTGGACGCGGCCTCGTCGCTCATTCAGGCCGTCACCCCCGCGGCACGACCCGTCGACGTAATAATTGTAATCGGCGACGGGGAGGGGCCGCGGGGTAGCTCCGTGCCGACACGTCGACTGCCGGTAGTCATGCCGCTGGGCATGGTACACACTGTGCCGGTGGGGTATAAGATTGCATCGGTCGCGGACTACGCCGCCGTGGGGGTGAATGTCGTGTCACCCGAGGCCTCCACCGGCGGCTCGGCCCGATCGTGCGCGAGACGGACGACCGTCCGCTCGCCGTCGGTGTCGAAGGTCAACCGTCCGTCCGCGGCCTCCGCGACGGATCGTGCGACCCAGAGCCCGAGACCGCTCCCGTGTTTGAGTTGCGTTATCTCCGCGTCGCCCGAGAGGATGGCCCGCTCGTCCGCCGGGATGCCCGGCCCGTCGTCCACGACGCGGACGTCGACCCGTCCGTCGTCGTCGGCAGCCTCGACGCGGATGTCCGAGCCGCCGTGTTCGACCGCGTTCTCGACCAGTTCGGCCAGGGCCGTCTCGACGCTGTCGTCCGCCCAGATCCACAGGTTCCGCGGCACGTCGACCGAGACGTCGACGCCGTTCGCGTCCTCGCGAACCCCGTCGACGGCGTCGGTGACGACGTCGTGGACGTTCAGCCGGGCGTTCGGCGTCGATCGCCGATCCAGCGCCTCGACCATCACCTTGGTCTTGGTCGCGAGGTCACCGACCTCCCTGGAGCGGCCGTGGAGCGTCTCGGCCGTGTCGGCGAGCGACCCGTCGAGTTCCGACGCCAGCCGTTCGGACTGCCCGATCAACACCGTCGCGTCGTTGCGGAGGTTGTGTCTGAGGACGCGACTGAGGACGGCGAACTTCTCGCGCTCGCGAGCCAGTTGTTCCGCGCGAACCCGACGGGCGTCGTGGACGCCGATGATGACGTGGGCGGCGGCGCTGATGGCGAGGACGTTCCCCGCCGCCAGCGCGTCGGCCGTCGTCACCGTCCCGAGTGCGCCCCGGTAGGCGCCGTGGGCGAGGAGGACGGCGCCGAGGACGACGAGGCCGAGGAAGTTCCAGACCGCGATCCGCACCGCGTTCGGGGTCGAGAACCCGCTCCGGTACAGGAGGGCCCCGGCGGCGACTAAGCCGAGACAGACGACCGCCCCGAGCGCGCCCAGTCCGAGCCCGACCGGCGGCTGGCCGGGGACGAGATACGGCGCCACGTTGGGAATCACGAGGCCGACGCCGGTCACACTGATCGCGATGCACGCGCCGAATCTGGCGAGGCGTTCCCGACGACGGCTCCCGTCGGTCGGCCCCGCCTCGAACATCCGGACGAGCGCCCGGTCGACCCGGGAGAGGAGGCCAGACATGGACGGGACGTTGCCAAACGGGAGTGATGAAACTATCCGTCGAATTATCGCGGTTGAGAGGAAAGGGCCGAGTCGGGCCGGCGGTTAGATGTAGTCGACCGACGGCGGGAGTTCGAGCTTCATTCCCTTGCGCTCGCGAATCTCCGTGATGATGTCCGGCTGGAGGTTGTCGGCGAGCACGCGGAAGCCGGCGTTCTCCGTGTTCCACGACGCGCGACCCTCGGTGGCGCTGCGGATGTCGGAGGAGAAGCCGATCATCTCCTCGACGGGCGCGATGCCCTCGATGACCATGAGGTCACCCTCCTGATACATGTCGTCGACGCGGCCACGCCGACCCTGAATCTCGCCCGAGGCCGACCCCATGTGCTCCGAGGGAACGTCGATGCGGACGTTCTGGATGGGTTCGAGCAGGCGAATCTCGCCGTCGATCAGCGCGCGGTGGACCGCCTCGCGGACGGCGGGGATGACCTGCGCCGGACCGCGGTGGATGGTGTCCTCGTGGAGCTTCGCGTCGTGCAGGCGGATGAGCGCGCCGGAGACGGGTTCCGCGGCGAGCGGGCCGTCGTCCAGCGCCTCCTCCAGCCCCTCGACGACGAGTTCCATCGTCTCGTTGAGGTGCTGAATCCCCTTCGTGTCGTCGATGAGGATGTTCGTGCCGTGGATGTGCTCGACGTTCTGGGAGGTGTCCTTGTCCATGCCGGCCTCCTGGAGGGCCTCGCGGCGCTCCAGTTCGGGCATGTCCATCGAGACGTTGCCGAGCTGGATCTCGTCGACGATGTCGTCGCTCAGGGGCTCGACCGTGATGTAGAACTTGTTGTGGCGGTTCGGCGAGACGCCCTCGACTTCTCCGGAGGGCTGCTGTGGCGACTCGCGAAAGACGACGATGGGTTCGCCGGTGTTGATCGGGATGCCCTGGTTGCGCTCGATGCGCTGGCCGATGACTTCGAGGTGGAGCTCACCCTGTCCGGAGATGAGGTGTTCGCCCGTCTCCTCGTTGATCTCGATCTGGATCGTCGGGTCTTCCTTGGCGACCTGCTGGAGCGTCTCGATGAGCTTCGGCAGGTCGTCCATGTTCTTCGCCTCGACGCTTTTCGTGATGACGGGCTCGCTGATGTGCTCGATGGACTCGAACGGCGTCATCTCGACGCTCGACACCGTGGAACCGGCGATGGCGTCCTTGAGGCCCGTGACGGCGGCGATGTTGCCCGCGGGGACGCGCTCCACTTCCTCGCGCTCGCCGCCCATGTAGATGCCGACGCTCTGGACGCGGTTCTTGCCCGCCGTCCCGGAGACGTAGAGCTCCTGGCCCTTCTCGATGGTGCCCGAGAAGACGCGACCGGCCGCGATTTCGCCCGCGTGGGGGTCGATGCCGATGTCGGTGACCATGAGCACGAGGTCGCCGTCCTCGTCGACCAGCCGCATCGACTCCGCGATGTCGGAGGTGTCGTCGCCGCGCCAGATGCGCGGGATACGACGGGGCTGGGCGTCCAGCGGGTTCGGGAAGTGCTCACAGACCATGTCGAGCACCACGTCGGAGAGCGGCGTCCGCTCGTGGAGCTCCTGGCGCTTGTCGGCGCGTTCGAGGTCGATGATGTCGCCGAAGTCCATGCCCGTCCGCTGCATCGAGGGCATCGAGACGCCCCACTTGTAGAGGGCGGACCCGAAGCCGACGGTGCCGTCCTCGACGCCGACGGTCCAGTCGTCGTCGATGTCGTCCATCTCCTCGGTCATGCCCCGGATGAGCTCGTTCACGTCGCGGATGACCGACAGGAGCCGCTCCTGCATCTCCTGGGGGCCCTCCTGGAGCTCGGAGATGAGGCGGTCGACCTTGTTGATGAAGAGGGTCGGCTTGACGCCCTCGCGGAGCGCCTGCCGGAGCACCGTCTCCGTCTGGGGCATCGCGCCCTCGACGGCGTCGACCACCACGAGCGCGCCGTCGACGGCACGCATCGCCCGCGTCACGTCGCCACCGAAGTCGACGTGGCCCGGCGTGTCGATCAGGTTGATGAGGTGGTTCTTGTCCTCGTACTCGTGGGTCATCGAGACGTTCGCGGCGTCGATGGTGATGCCGCGTTCCTGCTCGTCTTCCTCCGTGTCCATCGCGAGCTGCTGGCCCGCAGTGTCCTGCGAGATCATGCCCGCACCGGCGAGCAGGTTGTCCGTCAGAGTCGTCTTACCGTGGTCGACGTGAGCGGCGATGGCGATGTTCCGGATGTTCTCCGGTTTGTCCATCAGCCGTTCACATTCTTGTACGATCTTCTTTCGTCGGCCCATTACAGGCCCATACCGTCAGGAGGGTCAAAAGGGTAGTGTTTTGCCGACAACGAAACGCCCGATTTCCGGCGGCTGATCGGGCGTGTCACGCGATACCACGATACGGAGGGGCACCACAATCGTCTTATCGTTCTGACCCGTGGTACCAATCAGCATGGACGTACGCGTACAGGGTGGCGCCTCGCCGGACCCGTTTCTCGGCGCCGCCGACCTGCTGGCGACGGAACACGACCTCGACCGCCCGGTCCACGTGCAGGTCCGGGACGACCCCGACGAACGGACCTGGGCCGCCCACTACGACGACTACCACGTCCTCAACATCTCCCGGCAGGCCGCCACCAGCGCGATGGCCCGAGAGCTCGCACTCCACGAACTCGCGCACATGGCCCGCCACGAACAGGGCCACGCCTCCCACACCCAGTCGACCGACGAGGCGCTCTTTCTCGCCCTCTCCGGCCGGACCGTCGAGCGCCGCAAACTCGCCCACTGCTATCAGATCGCCAACCACATGCGCGACATCTACGCCGACGACATCACCCTCGACGTCGCGCCCGCGGCCAAGCTGGTGCAGTTCCTCGAATCCCAGCTCGCGGCCGCCGTCGCCGACGCCCCCGGACCCGCCGGGACGCGGCCGGCCGGCGCCGGACCGGCCCGCGACGGCGCCGACCCCGACATCACCGCCGTCAACGCCGCGTTCGCCCTCGCCCTCGTCGAGCGCCACGGGCTGATCGACCCCGACCACCGACTCTACGACCTCGCCCGCGCCGCCGCCGCCGACGCCCCCACCGTCGGGATGGAGGCGTTCAAACGCCGATTCCGCAACCTCGTCGACGACCCCAGCGAGAGCGACTTCCGGCGTGACCTCGTGGCGGTGACGAAGGAGTACGCCCTCGGCGGCGGCCGGGCGGCGGACTAGCGGCCACGGGCCGACTCGCGCCCCTCGGCCGCCGCCTCGAACACCGCGATCACGTCCTCGCGGTCCATGTCACGGGGGTTGCGGTCGATGTTGTGCTCGGAGTGTTCGAACGCCACGTCCGCGAACGCCGCGAACGTCTCGCGGTCGAAGTCGCCGTACGTCGCGATGCTCGTCGGCACGTCCACGTCTTCCAGCAGGTCGAAGACCGCCTCGACGCTCCGGTCGGCGAAGGCCCGCTCCGACTCGCCGGGCCGACGCTCCTCACCGAGCAGGCCGGCCAGATCGGCGAATCGACCGACTTCGGCGGGGACGTTGTACCGCATCACGTGTGGGAGGAGGACGCCGTTGGCCAGCCCGTGGCCCAGCCCACACTCCATCCCGAGCGGGTAGGTGAGCGCGTGGACGGCGCCCAGTCCGGAGTTGACGAACGCCTGCCCCGCGAGCGTCGCCGCGAGGCTCATGTTGGCGCGGGCCGCGTCGTTTTCCGGCCCCTGCGCGACGGCGGGCCGCAGGTTCGCCGCGACGAGTTCGACCGCCCGGCGCGCCAGCGTGTCGGTGTAGGGCGTCCGGAGCAGGGAGACGTAGCTCTCTATCGCGTGGGTCAGCGCGTCCAGCCCCGTCGCCGCCGCGACGCCCGGCGGCATCGTCTCCGTCAGGTCCGGATCGACCGCCGCGAGGTCCGCGAAGAGATGCGGCGAGAAGACGACCCGTTTCACGCCGCCCTCACGCTCGTCGGCGAAGACGCCGATGTGGGTCACCTCGCTGCCCGTCCCCGCCGTCGTCGGGACGAGCGCCAGCGGCCCCGTCTCGCCCGGCACGTTGTCCATGCCGAGCATGTCACGCACCGGGCCGCCGTGTTCGGCGAGCGCCGCCGCGAGCTTCGCCGTATCCATCGAACTGCCGCCGCCGACGCCCACGACCAGGTCGCGGTCGGCCACCCGTTCGGCCGCGTCCTCGACCATCGACAGCTTCGGCTCGGGCGCCACGCCGTCGTACACCGCCACGTCGACGCCCGCGGCGTCGAGGCGGGCGACCGGCGCGTCGATGACGCCGCTGTCGGCCAGGAAGTCGTCGGTGACGACGAGCGCCGATTCGATCCCCCGCTCCGCCGCGAAGGCTTCGAGGGCGTCGACGGCGCCCGCGCCGTACTCGACGTGGTCGGGACTCCGGATCGAGTGGGATTCGGTGAGCGAACCGAGTGACATGCCAACCCCGTCGGGCGGGGGCTACATATACTGTCGGCTGTCGGCCGTCGTCGAAACGAAAGAAAGGTGTAGATTACCGGGCGGCGGCGGCGACCCGCTCGGCTTCCTCTTTTTGATTGATGGCGTAGGTCCCGACGTCGTAGTCCGCGGCGCCCATCAACTGCGTGGCGAGCGCCTGCGCGGCGCTCGTCGGCGTCTTGTAGGACCCGCGGTAGGTCCCCTCCGCGAGGAACTTCAGCGCCTGGTCGACCCGGCGCTGGGGCGCCACGTCGACGGCCTGCGGGACGGAGATGCCGCCGTATTTCAGGCGGACCGTCTCCTCACGCGGCGCGGCGTTCTCGACGGCCGTGACGAGCACCTGCACCGGGTTCTCCTCCGTGTCCTCGTGGACGATCTCGAAGGCGTCGCGGACGATACGCATCGCCTGCTGCTTTTTCCCCGTGTTCTCCTCGGTCTGCATCAGGCGGTTGATCAACCGCTCGACGACCGAGATTTCGCTCTTCTGGAACTGCTTGGAGGCGTGGCGACCCATCGTGTGCGCAATGGGGGTCACGTTGATGTAGCGCTGCGTGCTGGGGTCGTTGTACGCGATGTCGTCCGTCTCCCAGACGCCGAAGAGCAGCGCGTCCGTCTCCTGGTCCTCGCTCCCGGCCGGGGCGTCCGGCTCGGGGGTGTCGCTCTCGGACATTATCGGACCGGTTTCTCCGCGTTCCCGCGGACGAGTTCGATCATCGACACGCCGTTGACCTTCTCGACTTTGTAGTTCACGCCGGAGAGGTCGCCCATCGCACGACCCTTCGCGCCGCCGATGCCGGCGATGGTGACCTCGTCGTGTTCGTCGATGAAGGAGATGGCGCCGTCGCCGGGACAGAAGGCCGTCACCTGCTTCCCGTTCTTGATGAGCTGGACCCGGACGCACTTCCGGATCGCGGAGTTGGGCTGTTTCGCCTCGATGCCGACCTTCTCGAGGACGATGCCCCGGGCCTGGGGCGCACCCTCGAGCGGGTCCGATTTCTTCCGGAGGCCGCGCTCGCGTCGCGCGTACTCCGAGTCGGACCACCGTCGCGTCTGGCGGTCCTTCTTGAGTTTGCGGGCCGCGTACTTGCCGTTCGCCATAGTGCAACTCAGTTGCCGACGGAGCTACTTAAGCCTCCCTTTTCCGGATCGACGAAACCGGCTCAGAACGCGTTAGGGCACCCGCTACTCCGATCTGAGCCGGTCCTCTCGCCCGAGCCGCGCCCGGAGAACGACGCTCAGCGTCGAAAGAGCGCCGAGAGGGCGTGAGAGCCGGCCCCCCCAGAAGCCTTATTTCGGCGGTACCGCCACACGCGGCCATGGGCTCCCGCCGACACGCCCTCGCCCTCCTCGGAAGCACCGCGACGGTCGGTCTGAGCGGCTGTCTGTTCGGCGGCTTCGGCGCCGGCGAGTCCGGCCCGCCGCCGACCGTCTCGAACCGCCGCGTCGAGACGGCGGGGTCGGTTCCACAGTATCAGGTCGACGCCGACAACGCCGGTGTCCTCCCCGGCGCCGCGCCCACGGACCCGTCTATCGCGTGGCGCCGCACGCCGAACCGGTACGACGCCGCCCAACCCGTCGTCGACGGCGACGCCATCTACGTCGCCTTCGACGGCGCTCTGGTGAGCCTCGCCATCGGCGACGGCGACGAGTCGTGGACCGTCGACGCGGGCCACGCCTCGGCGGCCGCGCCGGCCGTCCACGACGGCACCGTGTATCTGACCGTCTGGAACGGCGGCGAATCCGTTCCTCGCGGCCTCGTCGCCGTCGACGCCGCCGACGGCACCGAACGCTGGCGCGCCCTCACCGACAACGACGTCAACGCGTCGCCCACCCCGACCGACGACGCTGTCTTCGTCGGCGGCGGGTTCGAGAACTCGGCGGTGGCCGCCGTGGAACACGACGGGACCGTCAGGTGGCGCCGCGACCTCGGCGTGTACGCTGCCGCCCCCGCCGTCGTCGACGCTCTCGCCGTCTACGCGACCGGCGAGTCTGGGTCGGTCGTCGCCCTCGATACGGAGACGGGGGAGACGGTCTGGGAGCGGTCGGTCGACGGCCGAACCACGGCCGCGCCGGCCGTCGTCGGGGAGTCGGTCGTCGTCGCCGACGAGACGGGGACGGTCCGCCGTCTCGACGCCACGACGGGCGAGGAGAAGTGGCACGCGACCGTCGACGGCCGCGTCGACCGCTCGGTGGCCGTCGACGACGTGGCCGTCGTCGCACACGACGGGGGCCTGACGGCGCTCGCACTGGCGGGTGGCGAACGACGATGGACGACCGACCTCGACGCCGACCCGACCGCCCCGATTCTGACCGACGACGCCGTCGTCGTCGGCGCGGGGCGGGACGTGGTCGCGCTCGCCCGCTCCGACGGGGCGGAGCGCTGGCGGGTCGAGACGCGAGAACGGAGTTACACGGACGTGTTCCTGAGCGGCGTGACCGGATCGCCCGTCGTCGTCGACGGGACCGTCGTCGTCGCGACGCAGGCCGGCGACGTGTACGCGCTCGACGACGGCTAAGTGAGCCGCGTGACCGCCGTCACGTCAACTGCACGTCGTCCAACTCGTAATGTCGGCGCGCCAGTCGCCGCGCCGTCTCGATGTTGCGCCCGTCGCGCCCGATGGCGGCGCCGCGGTCGGCGTCCGGGACCTCCGCGTAGGCCACCCGGTCGCCCTGTTCGCTGATCGTGACGTGCGTCACCGCCGCCGGGGAGAGCACGTTGGCGACGAACGCCTCCGGCGTGTCCGCGTCCTCGACGAGTTCGACCGTCCGGCCGAGCGCCTCCTCGACGCGCCGGACGTTTCGGCCGCCGGGACCGACCGCCTGTGCCATCTCGCCGGCCGCGACGAGGAAGACGACGCGGTCGGCGTCGTCGTAAACCAGGCAGTCACGGGCGGTCGCGCCGGTTTCGTCCTCGAACCGGGCGATGTACCGGCGGTCGCGATCCGAGAGGGTGACCCGCATCGTGCGAGCCTAGTCGTCCGACGGCTGCTTCGCGCTGAACGAGCCCATCCGCAGGTCCACGTCGCCGGTGCCGATGGCGACCGGCTTGCCGACGATGACGTTCTCGATGACGCCGTCGAGGCGGTCGCGCTCGCCGTGGATCGCCGCGTCGAGCAGGTGGTTGACCGTCACCTCGAAGGCGGCGCGGGCGAGCACCGACTCCTTCGATCCCGAGATGCCGTGCCGGCCGATGGACTCGATGGTGCCGCGGTTGGTCATGATGTCCGCGACGAGCATCAGGTGGCGGACGTTCACGTCGTCCAGCCCCTGCTCTTCGAGCGTGTCCATCGTCTCGTTGATGATGGCCTCACGGGCCGCCTCGACGCCGAGGTTGCGGTAGATCTCGTGGATGTTGTTACAGGTCGTCCGCGAGGCGTCGACGCCCTCGATTTCGATCACGTCGCCGAAGGCCGACCCCTCGGTGTAGAGGACGAACTCCTCGCCGTCGTCGAGGGTCTCCTTCCGGATGACGACCCGGGAAACCTCCTCGATCCCCTTGAACACCACGTCGCGAAGCTCCTCGACCAACTGGAGCAGTTCGCGGTAGCTGGGTTCGGAGGGGCCGAACTCGATGAGCGTCCCCGAGCGCCGGGTCTGGACGCCGAGGGCGTCCTCGATGGTCTCGGCGATCTCCGCGGCGATCTCACCCACGTCGCCGACGGTCGGCCACCGCTCCAGCAGCGTCTCCTCGTTGAGGTCGACCTGCACCAGCATGTCCGCGACGTTCGTCGACACGTCACCCAGCGAGAGGATCTTGGTCGACTCGATGGACCACACCACCTCGTGGGCGCGTTCGCGGTCGGTCGCGTACTCCTCGTCGAGATACACCGTCATCATCGGCGTGTCCGGCGTCTTCCGCGCGTCGACGAGTTCGATCAGCCGCGGGAGCCCCTGGGTCACGTCGATCTCCGCGACGCCCGCGTAGTGGAACGTGTTCATCGTCATCTGCGTCCCGGGCTCGCCGATGGACTGTGCCGACACCGTGCCGACGGGGTCGAGCGGGTCGACCCGCGTGTCGACGTAGCGCGACTCGGTCGCCTGCGCGATCTCGTTCGCCTGCTCGACCGTGACCGTCCCGCGGTCCTCGATGGTCTCGTAGATCTGGGTCTTGAGCCGCCGGGGCAACTCCGTGTCCTCGACGACCGCCTCGATGTCCTCGGTGACGTGTTCGTACTCAGTCATCGGACTCCACCTCCATGCCCTGGGCCTTGTTCAGACCGGGGCCGGCGTATTCGGAGAGGTTCGTCGGCGGCTCGCGCTCGCCGAGGAACCGCTCTTTCTCCTGGTCGGAGTCGAACTCCGCCTCGATGACCCGATCCGCGATCCCTTCGACGTCGATGGGGTTGTCGTCGGTGGAAGACACCTTCACCGGACTGGTGCCGTCCTCGCCGAATTCGAACTGGACGATGGTGTCGGAGGTGTCGCGGACGGTGCCGTCGTACTGCGACTCGAGTTCGGACAGGGCGTTGATGAGGCGGCGCTGCAGGTAGCCGGACTTCGAGGTCCGGACTGCCGTGTCGACCAGCCCCTCGCGGCCACCCATGGCGTGGAAGAAGAACTCCCGCGGCGTCAGCCCGCCACGGTAGGAGTTCTCGACGAAGCCGTGGGCCTCCGCGGAGAGGTCGTTCGGCTCGTAGTGGCTGAGGGTGCGGTCCTCGTAGCCGCGGTTGATCCGCTCGCCGCGGACTGCCTGCTGGCCCACACAGCCGGCCATCTGGGTGAGGTTGAGCATCGACCCACGGGCGCCCGACCGGGCCATGATGACCGCCGGGTTGTCCTCGTCGAAGTGGTCCTCGGCGATCTCGCCCGCGCTGTCGCGGGCCTTGCCGAGCGTCTGCATGATCTTCATCTCCAGCGTCTCGTCGATAGTCCGACCGGGGAGGGACTCGAGGTCACCCGCCTCGTAGGAGTCGATCAGGTCCTCGATCCGCTCGTAGGCGTTCCCGATGGCCTCGTCGACCATCTCGTTCGCCTCCTCCGGGATCGACTCGTCGTCGATGCCGAGCGAGAACCCGAAGTGCATGATCGCCCGCATCGCCAGCGCGGCCACCTCGTTGATGAACACGCGGGCGCGCGTCTCGGAGTACACCTTGGTCAGGGTGTCGACGATTTCGCCGCCGAACGCGCCGACCGCGTCCTCGTCGATGGTGCCCTCGACCAACTGGCCGTCCTCGATGCGGACGGTGTCACCGGCCGACGACGTGAACTCGAGGTTCAGGTCGTCGGGCAGGAGTTCGGAGAAGACGGTGCGGCCCGTCCAGTAGGGCTCGCCGTCCTCCTCCCCGTCCGCCGGCGGGAGTTCGTCCACGCTCGTCGCGCGGAGCAGGTCGAGCGCCTGCGTCTCCGAGAAGTGGGGGTTCTCGTGGGTCAGCAGGTAGGTCCCGCTGATGTGGTCCTGAATCGCGCCGATGATGTTCTCGCCGAAGCGAGGGGAGAGGATCTGCTCCTGAACCCGCATCAGCACCCGAGCCTCCGCCCGCGCCTCCTCGTTCTGGAGGGCGTGCATGTTCATCTCGTCGCCGTCGAAGTCGGCGTTGTACGGCGGGCAGACAGTGGTGTTCAGCCGGAACGTCTTGTACGGCATCACGACCACCTCGTGGGCCATGATCGACATCCGATGCAGCGATGGCTGTCGGTTGAAGATCACGATGTCGCCGTCGACGAGGTGGCGGTTGACCTCCCACCCTTCCTCCACCTTGGTGGCGAGTTCCTCACAGTTCTTCTCGGTGACCTTCAGTCGGCGGCCGTCGGGCCGGCGCACGTAGTTCGCGCCCGGATGCCCCTCCGGCCCGTTGGCGACGTACTGTCGCGCGTTGTCGACGTTGCGCTCGGTCACGTTCAGCGTCTGTGTCATCTCCGTGGCGACCCGTTCGGGCACCCCGACCTCGTTGAGCGACAGGGTCGGGTCCGGACTGATGACCGTCCGGGCCGAGAAGTTGACGCGCTTCCCGGACAGCGAGCCACGGAAGCGGCCCTCCTTGCCCTTGAGGCGCTGGGAGAGCGTCTTCAGCGGTCGACCGGAGCGGTGGCGCGCCGGCGGCGTCCCCGAAATCTCGTTGTCGATGAACGTGGTGACGTGGTACTGGAGCAGTTCCCAGAGGTCCTCGATGATGAGCTGGGGCGCACCGGCCTCGCGGTTCTCCATGAACCGCTGGTTGATGCGGATGATGTCCACCAGCTTGTGGGTCAGGTCGTCCTCGGAGCGCTGGCCGTTGTCCAGCGTGATGGAGGGACGGGCCGTCACCGGCGGCACCGGCAGGACGGTGAGGATCATCCACTCCGGCCGCGACCGGCTGGGATCGATGCCCAGCACCTCGATGTCCTCGTCCGGGATGTCCTCGAACCAGTCCCGGATGTCGGAGGGCATCAGCTTGTTCATGTCCTCCTCGGTCAGGTCCACACCGAGGGCCTTCTCCAACTGCTTCCGCGTGTCGCTTTTCGGCCGGAACTCGCCGGCCATGATGTCGTTGACGCGCTCCAGATCGATACCGAGACCCTCCGCGAGTTCTCGGGGACTCGTCCCCTCGTCGTCCTCGTCGTCCGGGTCGGGCTGCATCGCCTCGGCGATGCGCTCCGAATAGTCCCCGGCGAGCACGTCCTGCACCTCGTAGTAGGTGGTCGGCTTCTCGTGTTTGATGTCGTGCATCACGCCGTCGCAGTCCGGGAACGGGCAGTAGCTCTGCTTGCGCGCCTGCCGGACCGCCGCCTTCAGCACGTCGTTGGGGTCCTTGCCGAGCTCCTCGGCCCGGGCGAGGTTCCCCTCGTACTCCTCGCGTTCCTCCTCGGTGAGCGCCAGCCGACCGCACTCCCGACACGTCGAGCGCAGGAGCCGCCGGATGAGCTTCGTGAAGCCGACGTGGATGACGGGCGCCGCGAGTTCGATGTGGCCGAAGTGCCCGTTACACGACCCCGAGTGCTGGCCGCAGGTCCGACACTCCAGTCCGGGGTCGATGACGCCCAGACGCGGGTCCATCAACCCCATGTCGATGGGGTAGCCGTCGTCGTCGTAGGTGTCCGCCGTGATGACCTTCGTCGCGGACATGTCGCGATACGTCTCCGGGTCCATCAGCCCGAACTGAATGCCGCCGATCTCCTTTGGTGTCTGCATTGACATTGTTACACTGCGTCCTCGAGTTCCAGCCGCGGTCGAATGCCGAGCGCGATCATCTCGTCGAGGAGGAGCTTGAACGCGTAGCTCACCTCGATCTCGTGGATGTCGTCCTCGTCGCCAGTGACGGGGTCGTACACCCGGCGCTGCTCCACGTCCTCGACGGCGACCATCCCCGTCTCGGCGCTGATGTAGACGTTCTCGCGGTCCGAGGAGTCGAGCAGGCGCTCCTTGAGCGCCATCGCCGCCCCGTGACCGATCAGCACCTCACGCTCCATCTCGCCCACGCGCAGGCCACCCTCGCGGGCGCGACCCTCGGTGGGCTGGCGGGTGAGCACCTGCACCGGCCCGCGCGAGCGGGCGTGCAGCTTGTTGCTCACCATGTGGTACAGCTTGTGGTAGAAGATGGTGCCGACGAAAATCTCGGCCTCGATCTTCTCCCCCGTGACGCCGGAGTACATGACCTCCTTGCCCGAGGACTCGAAGCCGTGCTCTTCGAGCGCCCCCCGGAGTTCCGACTCGTCTTCGCCCTGGAACGCCGTCCCGTCGACGCGACGACCTTCGAGCGAGCCGACCTTGCCGCCCAGCATCTCCAGCACGTGGCCGACCGTCATCCGCGACGGCAGGGCGTGCGGGTTGAGCACCAGGTCGGGGACGACGCCCTCCTGCGTGAAGGGCATGTCCTCCTGGGGTGCGAGGTGGCCGACGACGCCCTTCTGGCCGTGGCGGGATGCGAACTTGTCCCCGAGTTCGGGGATGCGTTCGTCCCGCACCGAGACCTTCGAGAGCTTCGAGCCGTCCTCGCCCTCCATCAGCGTGACCGTGTCGACGACGCCGTCCTCGCCGCTCCGCATCGTGACGCTCGTCTCGCGACGTTTCTGGGGGGACAGGCCGCCCATGTCGTCCGGCTCCTCCAAGAAGCGCGGGGGACTGGTCTTCCCCAGCAGGACCGAGTTCTCGTCGACCTGCGTCTCGGGGTTGACGAGGCCGTCCTCGTCCAGATGCGTGTAGGCGTCCTCACCGCGGGCGCCGCGGACGTCCTGACTCGGCACCTCGAAGCGGTCCTCCTGACCGCCCGGATACCGGCGCTCCTCGCCCTCGTAGGTCCGGAAGAAGTGCGACCGGGCGAGCGCGCGGTCGACCGACCCCTTGTTCATCACGAGCGCGTCCTCGATGTTGAACCCCTCGTAGCTCATGACGGCGACGACGAAGTTCTGAGCCGCCGGGCGCTCGTCGAACCCGATCTGTTCCGTGGTCTGCGTTTTGACCATGGCCAGCTGCGGGTAATGCATCAGGTGCTGGCGCGTGTCCGGTCGAATCCGGTAGTTCGCCGCCGGCAGCCCGAGCGACTGCTTCATCATCCCCGCACCCATCGTAATCCGTGGCGACGCGTTGTGTTCGGGGTAGGGAATCATCCCGGCGCCGATGCCGAAGATGAGCTGTGGGTCGATTTCGAGGTGGGTGTGACGCTCGTTGAGTTCGTCCTCGTCGACGGCGACGTAGATGTCCTCCTCCTCCTCGGCGTCGATGAACTCGATGTAGCCGCGCTCGACGAGCTGTTCGAAGCTGAGTTCGCCGTTCTCGACCGCCTCGATTTCCTCGTCGGTGAGAAGCGGGTCGCCGTCCTCGACGACGATCAGCGGGCGGCGAGCCCGTCCCGCGTCCGCGTTGATGATGACCTCGCGCGTGCGCTCCTTGATGGAGACGTTGACCATGTCGCTGACGTCCCCGCGCCGGCGCGCTTCGCGGATCTGTTCTGCGAGCTGTTCGGGGTCGGGATGCGTACCGACCAGACTGCCGTTGACGTATACTTTCGCCTCGCGTGCTTGAGCCATGTTAATCCGCCATCGAGTCGACGCCTTCGATTCCGGGGATTCCCTCGACCCCCATCGACGCCAGTTCGCGTTTGAGTTCCTGTTCGTCCTCCACGTTCTGGGAGAGCTCCATCGCCTGCGCGAAGTTCTTCACCAGCCCACAGTTCGGCCCCTCCGGCGTCTCGGAGGGACAGATGCGACCCCACTGGGTCGCGTGCAGGTCACGTGCCTCGAAGTGCGGCTGGGACCGCGAGAGCGGCGAGCGCAGCCGACGGAGGTGCGAGAGCACGCCCATGTAGTCCGTGCGGTCGACCAGCTGGGAGACGCCCGAGCGACCGCCCACCCAGTTGCCCGTCGCGATCGGGTGTTCCAGCCGCTCGGTCAGCACGTCCGAGCGGACGACGGTGTTGACCGTCAGCTGCCGGTTGCGCATGTTCGCGCGTTCGAGCTGGTACTTCACGTCGCGGGCCAGCTTGTTCAGCGCCGTCCGGAACAGGTCACGCATCAGGTCGCCGCTGACCTTCAGGCGCTTGTTCGCGTAGTGGTCCTTGTCGTCGGCCTCGCGCCGTTCCAGGGCGAGTTCGAAACACGCCTCCGCCATTCGGCAGAGGTAGTACGCCTTGTTGATGCGGACCTCCTCCTCGTCGACGCCCTCCTCGTGGAGGTGCGGCAGGAGGTAGCGGTCGATGACGTAGTTGGCGCGTTTCAGCTGGTAGTTCTTCCCCTGCCCGCCGGCGACCCGCTTGCCGAGCGTCTCGATGGCCTCTTCCTCGCTTTGAACCTCGGCCATCTCCAGGTTCTCCAGCATGAACTTCACGATCTCGGGGTCGTCGCTGACGCGGTGGACGATCTCCTCGTCCGACTCCAGCCCGAGCGCGCGCACCAGCGTGACGAAGTTGACGCTCCCCGAGACGGAGGGGAAGGAGACTTCGAGAATCCCCTCGCGGTTGCGCTCACAGAGCACCAGCGCGCGGTAGCCACGGCGCTGGGAGAAGGTCTTGGCGACCTGAATCTCGTCGCCGTACTTCGTGTCGTACTCCGCGAGGATCTTGTTGGGCGCGAGGTCCTCGCTCGTCATCAGCACCCGCTCGGAGCCGTTGACGATGAAATATCCTCCGGGGTCGACCGGGTCCTCGCCGATGTCGATCAGTTCCTCGCGCGTGAGTTCGGCGATGTTGCAGCGGCGGGAGCCGACCATGATCGGCATGCGTCCCACCTTCGTCTCGGTGGAGTCGACGACGACTTCCTCCTCTTCCTCGCCGCCGCGGACGATGGCCATCTCCATGAACACCGGCGCGGCGTAGGTGATGTTGCGCAGGCGGGCCTCCTGCGGGTAGAGGAGTTCCTCGCTCCCGTCGGCCTCACGGACCCGCGGCGTCTCGACGCGCACGTCGCCGAGTTCGACGAAGACCGGCTCCTGTCCCTCCTTGTCGCCGATGTCCGTCTCGATCCGCTCTTTCTCGTCGACGACTTCCTGCATCCCCCGGTCGAGGAAGGCGTTGAAGGAGCGGAAGTGGTGTTCGGCGAGCCGTTCCTGTGAGAAATACTCTCGTGAAATCGTGCGTCGGCTCTGTCGATTCATTCGACCACCAGTCGGTATACGGTCGCTTGATCAGTGGTTCGAGAGTCGCGAACGATTTCGACCACGTCGCCCACCTCGGCCTCGTCGGGCAACGCGGGATCACTCGTCTTTATCTTCGGCAGGTTGGTCTTGCTCACGTTGTACTCCGCGAGTACCTCGTCGACGCGGTCGGGGTCGTCGAGGACTGTATGCTCCGGGACCAGCTTGTGTTGGCTTACGTCTACCATGGGTGAGTGGGTGGAGAAGTTGTCACGAGATACTACGGCGCCTTTGTCGATCCACCCATTTAACGCTTGTCAAAGAACCGCGAAGCGGGGCTAATCGGCCCACCGGCGGGCGCCGGCGAGCGAGGCTCGGTACGCGTTGCCATGCGCTCTGCCGGTACAAAGCCGTTTCGGCGACGTGCCGCGATACCGCGACCCACGGCGACTCCAGATGGCAAGTCTTATTTCCCAGTCGCCGCTCGGATTAAATGCGAAAGCCCGGATGGTGTAGTGGCCCATCATACGACCCTGTCACGGTCGTGACGCGGGTTCAAATCCCGCTCCGGGCGTCCAATTTTAGGTTTAGTTCCCGATCATAAAGCCGGATTTGTCCAATTCCAGGCTTTTGATTCGGGTAATGGAGGGGTGGTATTGTGCCGGTCGTAGAAGCGCTCCCCGACCGGCCGCTCACCGACGCCGAGATCAACGCGCTTCGGCACTCCGACGCGACCGCTGCTGTGACGCCAGTCCGCGCGTTCGGCCACCTTGATATTGGGAACGCCGTCGTCGCGCTGGCATTGAGTACGGCTGCGGGCAATCATCACGCGCTGCTGTACGTCCCTGAAGAGTACGACCATCCAGACACTGGCTGGATCCGGATTAGAGAATCCGAGTCTCACGCCGCAGCGATCCGAGTGCTTGACGAAGTTGAAGTCCCGGACGGCGACCTGGAGCGTGCCGTTCGAGAAACGCTTTACTCTGACGAGGGGCCGCAATGAGCCAGATCGAGCCGCAGACCCACGAAGCCGACATACAGTTCAACTTCGTGGAGTATGGGCGGAAGCCCTACTGGATCCTCACGAAGCTCCTGATCCAGTGGTTCGACGGCTACGCCGAGCAGATTCCGTTCTCCGTCGACGGCGAGGCGTGGGAGATCGAGAAACTTCGGTACGACAAGGGCGGTATCGCGCCGGCGCCGAGTGACACCGTCGGTGGGGACGCGCTGTACGAACTCCGCCTGACCATCAGTGGCCCCGGGCGCAGGTCGATCAACTTCCACATACGACCACGCTACGAGGGCATGGTCTCGACGAGTGGCGAGGAGATCAGCACGCCGTTCGACCACATCGACGCTTCGGAGGGCGTGAACATCCACGCCCAGGGGAGCAACGTCGAGGTCGATCGTTATCTCGACCTGCTGCGTCGAGCGGTGCAGGCGCTCGCCAAAGAGACTGGCGAGACGGTCAATCCGCGGTACTTCCGAACGCCGCACCGGATGAGTACGATACAGGAACTCGAACTGTACGTCCGCATCCGTCGCGAGATCGCGATGCAGCTGATCGAGGCCGACGGCCCGTTCCTCCGGGCGGCAAACCTGCTGTCCGATAAGCTCGGCGCCGAGGGCGCGTACTTCTTCTCGAACTCGGGACCGAACAAGGACGTGGAGGGCTACCGACACCGGTTCATGCTCCATCGCGAGCAGGCCTCGGAGTTCGTCACCGGGCATCGCCTGGGGAAGCAATTGAAGCTGTATCACCCGGAGAAGGTTCGCGACGATCCCGAGGAGACCCTGTACAATCCGAAGTTCGGCGTCCTGTACTCCAGTCACAAGGAGAAGCTGGCGACGGCGTCGGTCCCGTGGCACGACCGCGACCGAGCGTATCGCGAGGTCCACGAGACGCTCCTGAACCTCCTGTCGTGGAGCGGTATCGAGACACGCCCCGATCCGACCACCTACGTCGACGACGACGCCTTCAGCGTCGAGGAAGCCGAGGAGCCCGCACGACTCGTCGACGATCCGCTGCCGCAGGTCGAGGCCGAGCAGGAGAGTTTGCTGATGAAGACGCTCGGCGAGTTGACTGAGTCCGACGAGGAAATCCTCCAGGTCGTCGCCGACGGTGGCGAGGTTGACGTCCACGAGGCCGCCGCCGAAACCGACCGCTCGCTGTCGACGATCTACCGGGCGCAGGATCGGCTCGGTGATCTACTCCGCAACGAGAACGGGACGCTGTCCTTCATCTCCGAGAAGATACGCCAAGACCTGCAGCGCGTCCTCGACGAGACAGAGAGCGCCCTGGAGTCGGGGGTTCGTCGACTCTGTCGGTTGCTCGATGTCGACCCGCGACAGCTCGAACAGGACGGCAGCGCGTGGCAGCGCTGGGCCGCGAAGTGGGGTGCGGAGATCCTCGAACACGGCGCCGAAGAGGACCGGATGCTCATCAAGATCCAGACGATGATGGACCGGATTCGCGCAACGGACCGGCCCCTGGTCGACGAGATAGTCGCGAAGGCGCTGGAGGCGTGGTCGGATTCCGGCGGCCCGCGCGGCGATTTCTGGAACGCGCAGGTTCGCTGGACCAACGGGCGCCAGGAGCACACCGTTTCCGTGTCGTCACTGCTCCAGCCGGACGGCTCGCCGAGGCGATCGACCGCCGACTGAGTCGCCGACTGGTGAGTGGCAACACCGTCGTTCGACTCCTTATTTTATAAGTAGCATCCGAAAACCCTTGTTTCGGCTG
Source organism: Haloplanus rubicundus (assembly GCF_003342675.1). Lineage (NCBI taxonomy): Archaea > Methanobacteriati > Methanobacteriota > Halobacteria > Halobacteriales > Haloferacaceae > Haloplanus > Haloplanus rubicundus. The sequence goes on from NZ_CP031148.1 coordinate 3,351,952, forward strand.
GAGTGTCGCAACCACCGAGAGCGGTCCGTTTTGGCCTCGAACAGCGTCGACCGGGTGTGATAGTTCCCGGTGGGTGGGAGGATCCCCTTAGGAAGTGCGCCTAAGGGCGCAGATAGAGAAAATACACCGCACAGCATCGGCTGTTCCACCTGATGCACGAGAAAGGGAGGTTAGGCTATTCGGTATCGGACGCCTCAACGTCGATGTTTCGCAGCGGCGTCGAGGGCGCCAGCCTTCGTTGAGGTGACTGTTCGAGCTGTCCCTGGGAACTAAGCCCCGAGTGGCCGAAAGAGGGGTATGGACGTTAGAGGCCTGTTCACCCGGCGATTGTTGAAGTGGGCGGTGATTATCACGCTCGCTATGTCGCTGCTCTCCGGCGCGTGGACCGAACCATACCACTTCGCCGGCTACGTTGTGGGTGGTGTCATCCTGTGGACCGTTCTCCTCGCTGCGGGGAAGGCCGTTCGAGCGGTGCTTGATCGCCGCCTTGGGTACGCGTAATCACCGCCAGCGGCTATCCACGCTCGTCCGGTAGTGCAACGCCAGCACGTCGGTGTTCGCGATCTTCTGAATCGTCACTGGATCTACTTCCCCGCGGGCGTCGTCGATGTTTTGCTTGGACTGAATTAGGTGGGTGAGCGCGGCGTCGATCACGTCGGAACGCGGCGGGTCATCGTGTTCGCCGCTCCCGATGATCGCCGCCGCTTCGTCGAGAAGCCGCTTCCGCTCGTCGGAGAGTCGCAAGGTCGTTCGGTCGGTCATTAAGTAGTGGTGTGCATACGGGAGGTCAGTTCGCGTCGCTGGCGAGTGAACGACGGGGTGATTGACTTAAACGCCTGTTCGCGATGACGGCCTCCCGTGTGTGGGCGGCCGCGCCGAGCGGCCGAATCTATACACGCGACCATCGGCGTCGACGGCGCCAGGTGCATACATTGCGTCGGGCCGTGACATTCGTCTCGAACCCCACGGGGTCGCGCCGAGATCGCCCTTCCAAGCGATTCAATCATCTTCGCAGACCACCTCGCGGAGATCGTCGAGGAGCTCCGGGTGGTTCTCCTTAAGAAGTTCCACGTCGGTCGTGAGTTCATCACGTATTCGCGCTCGAACGCGTGAGACCGCTTCGTATCGGCGCTGAGGATCGTCGCCTTCACCGGCTATCTGTTCTCGCTCGTGTTCTGTCATCATTGCACGGCCACGGGCCATGCTATACTCGCCTTCCGCCGACATTGTATATATTGACCAACCGGAGGCACAAATAGGTTGGTGCATTTGTCCAAGGTTGGATAGATAGGCCAATCATTAAGACGTTGGCGAATAGACCAACCTTTACGCACCGGAAACGGTCGGACGGCGTCCACTCTGATTTCACCACCATGTTTGGTGGAATAAGATACGACGGCGTCATCAAAGGCCGGCGGCGCGGACACGCCGCTCGACCGGTGCCACCCTAACGATGGCAGAAAAGGATACGCCGCCGGACACCAAAGAGCCGGCGACTGAGACGGACGCACAACCCGCTGCGAACACCGGCGCCGCGCTGACGACCGTCGGCACGGCGCCGGCCTGGAAGTATCTCGACCTACAAGGGATCGACGGCCGCGGTCCCGTGAAGGTGCGCGGTCAGTGGCTCGACGACGAACCGGGAACCGTCGAAATCGAGGCGAAGCTCGACGGCGCCCACCTCACGCTGGCGTTCGAGCCCGACCGCGCGCGAGCGTTCGCCGAGCAAATCGTCGAGGCCGCCCGCTTCGCTGAGGAGGGCGGCGGCCGATGACCGACGACTGTGGGACGCCGGCTACGCACGTTGAGCTGCAGGCACCGGTTCACGAGGCGACCGTCGCGGCTGAGGCAGCTGAGGACTTGGTGGTTGTCTCGATCCGGTCGGACGCTCTCAGTCAGTGCGTGGTCCTCGATAGAGACGACGCGCGGCGCGTCGTCAACGAGATCGAGGCGGCCGTCGACGAACTGGATCGACAACAACGGGCAGGAGCGGAGCCATGAGCGCGTCGATCACGCCGGCGTACGCCGCCCGTCGCGACCCGTCCAATCCGTGGCGGTGGCGGTGCCCGGACTGTTCGGGACCGCAGATGAACCGGCGATCGACACAGACAGACACCGACCGCTACGAGTGCGACGACTGTGGCTGGTACGGTCGCGTCGACGAGCTCAAGGACGCTCGGGAGGCCGCCGACCGATGAAGGCCACTGGCTCAGATATAGACCAACGTCGTATGTCGCTCGAAAACCCACAGAAGCAGGATCGTAACGACTTGGAACCGATGATTCCACAGAGGGCTCTCGATGAATGGCTCGACGTGGTCGCTGACTCGACGAAAGGCAGCACAGCCGACAGCTACCGGCGCCGAGTCAGCCGGTTCATCGCGTGGTGTGAGGACGAGGGCATCCTCAACCTCAACGACGTGACCGGCCGGCACATCAAAGCGTATCGGGATCACCGACACCCGAAGTGTGAGACTTCGACGCTGCAGAACGAACTCCGCACGGTTCGACAATTCCTTCAGTTCGGCGTCGCGGTGGAGGCCGTCGAGCCGGCGCTCCCGGAGTCGATGGGCCAAATCATCCCGTCGCTTTCCAAAGGAGACGATTCAAGCGACGTGATGCTCGGCCGTGAGCGCGCTCACGCGATCATCGACTATCTCGACGAGTACCACAAGGCGAGCCGCGAGCACGCCCTGTTCCTCCTACTGTGGGACACGGGCTGTCGGATCAGCGGCCTGCGGGCGCTCGACTTGGAAGACTTCGACGTTGGTCAGGGGACCGTGACGTTCCGAAGCCGCCCGGAATCGGACACACGCCTGAAGAACGGGCAGTCGAGCGAGCGGATAAACGTCCTCGACGAGTCAACCGTCGACGTCGTCGCGTCGTACATTCGACTCCACCGCAACGACCGGACCGACGACTACGGCCGCGAGCCGTTACTGACGACGAAGTTCGGCCGGCACGCGACGACGACGGTGCGGCGACTCGTCTACGAGCTGACCCAGCCCTGCCTTCGGGGCGGTTGCCCGCACGACGAGGACCCTCAATCCTGCGAGTATCGAGGCCACGGCCACGAGAGTAAATGCCCGTCGAGTGTGAGCCCGCACGCGATCCGGACCGGGCGCATCACTGACATGCGGAATCGAGGGTGCGATATCAAGGTCGTCTCGGGACGTGTCGACGCGATCCCCGAGACGATTCGGCGGTACTACGACAAACCGGATCTCGAACAGGATCTTTCGCGAAGAAGAGGCGCGATCTCGGATATCGGATTATGACTGCCGTGTGTCGACAGACCTGCACCGGCGACCGCTTCGAGCACGCCGAGACGGTCATGTCTATCGCGAAGGCGAACGAACTCCTCCGATGCCCGATTTGCCGGCGAGAGGTGCGTCTATCCGGCAGCGCCGGCGGCAACTGATTCGGCCTCGCCTGCTGGTTTCCCCGCTCTCGAAATTTACGCGACACCCCTTTTTTACAGTTCATAGTATTTGGATACATGGCAAGGCAAGATTCGAGAGACGACCGCGGAAGCCGTCTCGCGCGGGTGAAACAACGCACCGTCGGAGCGCTGAGGGAACGGGCGGGATCGGCGTCACGGAGCGCACAAGATCGCGCCGAGGCCGAGATTCAGGAGCGCGCGGATGCGGACGCGGTGAAAGCAGCAGCTCGAGAAACCCTCCGCGCACTCGAGGCCGACGAAGGCGCACCGGACGGCGACTACGGGACGACCGGGACGGAAACGGACTCGATCGCGAAGCGCGCGACCGACGCGGCCAAAGTCCGGTCGCCGATGGGTGGCTCGCTGCGCACCATCGGTGATGAACGGGTCGTCACGGACATGGCTCGCGCCGCGGCTGCTGAGGGCGACGGGTTGGCCACGGGTGCCGGGCTGACGTTCGAGGGCGAGGCATCCGACCGACCGGAGCGAGCAGCCAGCGACCCAGCCTTCGTCGGCGTGAGTGCCGGATTCGGGATGGAAGGCGGGGACGATCCGGTTGCTGGCGAGGGGTTGAGCGTCGCCGATCCGTTCGGCCTTACTGGCACCGCGGACAACCGCGACGACGGGGGCGACGACGATCCGTTCCCCGGAGTTCGCCTGTTCGGAGGTGAGGAGTAGATGGCGCGTCGTGGCTCGACCGGCGACGACAGCGACAACGACTTCTCCGGCGTCGGTGGCGGATCCGACACCGACACCGGCAGCGGCGTCACGGGCGACGACGGCTCGGATACGTCGTTCTCCGGCGGCGGCGGGGGCAACGACAGCAGCAACACCGGCGGCTCGGATACTGGCGGCGGCGATACCGGAGGTGGTGTCGGTGGAGGCGATAGCGATAGCGACCAGCCAGATTCATGGGGTGACGGCGGTGGCAGCGACGACGACACGTCGGGCGTCGTCGGCGGTGGCGGTGACCGTCGAGGATCGGATTCGGACACGACCTATTCGGGCGGCGGCAGCGACACGGACGCCGGCAGCGGCGTCACGGGCGACGACGGCTCGGACACGACGTTTGAGGGTGGCGACAGCGACCAGAACCAAACCCAGGCTCCTCAGGGTGACACCGGCACCGACGATCCTGACACCGACCCGGATCGCGGCACCTCCGTGACCGAGACGCCGGACGGTGACACCGTCGCGAACACGGGCGACGGCAACGTCCAAGTCGGCGACACGACCGACCGCGGCGTCGGGGTCACGCGGAATCCCGAGGGGATCGAGACCGTCGTCCCGGCCCCGGGCGACAGCGCGCCCGGTCGTGGGGGTGAAAACGAAGGCGAACTCCCGATGTCGACGCCGGCGCAGCCGACGGACGTGGCGGCGCTCGGCCCGAACCAGCAACGCGACCTGCAGCGGAGGTTGAGTGACGGCGAGATTCGAGCGGCCGTGACGCGGTTCGGACAGCGCCAACTCGGCCGGCCGACGCCGGTCGAGAGCCCTTACGAACCGGTCGGACCCGTCGACTTCGCGGTCGATGCTCTCTTTCAGGACAGCGAGGAGGTGGCACCGTACTTCGGCATCACCGGCGCCGCTGCACGCCGGGACACCGTGGACCTCGGCGGGCCAACCCTGGGGCTTGATCCAGGCGCACGCGATCCAGTGAACACCGACGTGACGGACGCGCTCACCGAGGGGCGAGGGCGCTTCAGCGAGGAGACGGTCGCCGACGTTCGTCGACGTGCTGAGGGCTACCAGGAGTTCTTCGGCGTCGGTGCCGAGGCCGATCGCCTCGTGACCGAACTCACCGGGAACGCCGAGGCGGGCAACTTTGCCCGCGGTCTCGGGAATGTTCCCGGCAACATCGCCGCCGCTCCGTCGCAGGGCGTGCTCATCTACAATACAGCCTGGCAGGTCGGGCGGAATCTTCCCGAGACTGTCGACGAGTACGGTGCCGGAACGGTCGCCGACACCGCGCTCGATACCTCCGGGGCGATCCTCCAAGGGACGACGCGCAGCGCCCGCCGCCGCCCGTATCAGACCGGGGGGAACCTCCTCGGCGAGGCGGTGGTGGGAACGGCGGCGGTCCGCGCTGGGGGCGGCCTGGGGACACGGATTCGCTCGGCGCGAGTGCGTCGGCAGGCCGATGAGACGGTCCAGCTTGAGGACACTACGAGCGAGCGGGGTGTCGAGGGCGCATTGCCATATTTCGATACTGACACTGACGCCCCCACCGAACAGGCTGTCGCCGAGGTGCGTGAACGCGCCGCGGACAACCCGGATACCGTGCTCGACGCCCTCTACGGCGATGCCGACCGCGTTCTCTTCCACTCGACCGAGGCGGATCTCGGTGACGAGTTCGAGGCGGCCCGCGGGTCGTCGGAGCTTCCGGGGTTGTTCACGTCACCGGATGCCTCACCCCTCCGGATTCAGGATTCGGAGAGTTCGTGGCTCTCTCGGCCTGAAATCCGCTTCCCGAGGGCGTCGGATTTCACCGGTGGCAGCGACCGGTTCGCCGGCTTCCGCGGTGATCGAATCGAAGGGATGCCCGATGATGCGACCGGAGCGCGTCGTATCCCCGACCCCGACGGAGGGACACGGCCCGACCCGCGGACATCCGGCGCGCAGTTCCTCGACGAGGCGGCTGAGGAAGGGACGGCTTACGTCCGCCCGCCAGGGAGTCGCACCGAAGAGTTAGAGGCGATCTACCCACCTGGAAGTGGGTTCCAAATGCGGAACCGGCTCGCGGTCGAGCTGCCGAGCGGGCGGGCCGTCCCGCTTGACCTGTTCGAGCGGGCCGGACGCACCGACCTGGATACGGAGGATGCCCGGACGGCCGACACCGCTCGGCAGACCGGGGAGGAGATTTCCGCGCGCTACTCGTCGGAACTCGACGAGTCGGGCACCCCCGTGACGCCGCCGCTCGGTCTCGGGGGAAGTACGGGGACCGGCGCCGAGACGGAGCTGCCGGATGTTGAAAAGAGTGGTGGCGCCGACGGCCCGGACGGCGGTGGCGAGACTACTGATGAGCCGAGCGACGGCCTCCTCGACGCCACGCCCCGCACCGACGCGGGCGACGACGGCCTCCTCAGCGTGACGCCACGCGACGGCGGTGGAAGCGACGACAGAGGTGGCGACGGGGCTGACGAGTCCGGCGACGGCCTCACCGACTCGACGCGTCGTGACGACGGTGGCGACGATCTACTCGGCGTGACACCTCGCGATGACGAGGGGAGTAACGGCAGCGCGTCGGACACTCCGAGCCAAGACGACAGCCTCCTGGGCGTCAGCTCGCCGACCGATGGTGCGGACGACGGGTTCCTCGACCCGACCCCGCGCAGCGAAGACAGCGCGCCCGCCGGCGGTGGAACCGGATCGGGCGCCGCGAGTGGCCGCGACGACGGCTATTTCATGCCGTCGCTTACGTCGACGCTCGGCGGGTCGGGTGGAAGTGGCGGATCGTGGTTCGGCTCCGGACTGTCGCTCCCTGGATCGCCGGGGACGCCGACGGGTGGGAGCGGACCGGGGTCGCCCGGCTCCCCGTCGGGTGGGAGTGGACCCGGCTCGCCCCCCGGCCCGACAGGTGGCACTCCCTACACTCCATTCACGCCGCCGACCGTTCCGAACCGCCGCGACCGTGATCGCGACCGCGATCCAGGGTTCGACTTCGAGATCGACACCGACCGGTTCGGAGGAGCGACGGCTGAGGACGACCGCCCCCTCAGCGTCGGCTACTACAACGAGTTCATCGCCGACTTCGCGTTCGGCGCCGCGCCGACCCAGGCCCCGAGTCAGGAGACGCTGGCGGACTTCGGTGGTGCGGCGGCGTTCACGGAGCAGCTACCTACGCTCCGCGAGCTCGAAGCCGAGGGCGATCGCCGTGATGCCCTCGAAGCGGCCTACGACACGTTCGGGTTCAGCGGCCTCAGTGTCACCTCCGACGGCGGCAGTGACGACAGCGGGTTCCTGTAGTAAAATGTCGAAAACCAGAAACCGGTATCCTCGCGACGAGCCGGACCCGGAGTTCGGCGATCTTGAACCTCATCCATCGGAGTGGAAGTTACCGACGCCCGAGGAGTTGCGCGAGCTCCGTATCCTCTCGGGGCTGACGATTCGTGAGGTGGCTCACCGGATCGACGTGTCACCTGACTCGGTGCGGCGCTGGGAGAAAGGACAGCACTCGCCTCGTCTCACCGATGTTCGAGTTATCGTCGAGGTTTGCCTCGGCGAAGCAGGTGAGTGAGCACGATCGGAGCTTCGCGCGTTCTCTCTCGACCTCGAATGGAATCGAAATCGAACTGCCGATCATCTTTCCGGGTCCCGCGCCCGCCCGCGCGGTCGACGCGAGAGCGCAAATATGGCTTTAGGGTATAGGGTGTGTGCGTTCTGTGTGAGATTTCTGCCTCTCTGTGTGTGTTATTGGCCTCCTGTCTATCCGTATCGGCGCTTTTGCCCGTGCTTTCGATGGTCGTGCCCTCTGTCGCGACTACTGTGGCGAGGGGTTGGGTCGAATGTCCGCCGTCCTGTGGTTTTCCGTTCACACCATCTGTTCTGTCCTAACTGGGTACTCCGTTGTACTGAATAAGTCCTACTTTAGAACAGGATAAGAACTATACCAGTACATGACAAGTACCGACTATGCGCCCGAACATTGATGAAAAAATCATCGATGAACTGACAATGAGAGCCGACCAAGTAATGACTGTTGATGCTGAGGATGTTTCGGTTGAACAACGCCTGAAAGCCGTTTTATCGACGATTGATGATTTGGATGGGGATCCGAATGTCCTCAATGAAAATTGGTACGACTCTAAAGATTGATATTTTGTAACGTGAAAGGTCGTAGGAGTTTATCAGACCGGAAGCGGAGGTCATAGGCGATGCTACGCTAAGAATTATGAAACGAAACCCGGTGAAGGAACACCGGGCCGACGACGACCTCGGACGGCGGTCGTGGGCGCCACCGAGGAATGCATACCAGGCGATGTCGTCGGTCTGTTGTTCCCACCCCTGCCTCATAGCATTTTGGTGTAAACGAGGCAGTCGGTCAAGATCGTCTCAAGTAACGACTACCGACAGTAAGCGGGGGCGAATGGGATGAGTGCACAGCGTCCGACAGCGGGCGAAGAGACGACGCTGGCTGGCGACATGGCCGTCGACGCCTGTCGTCGTGGCCAACCGCCCAAGCACGCCAAGGAAGGCGTTGCACGCTTCCTCTGGAAGTGTCCGCCGGCTCACCCTCGCCGCGTTGCGAAGTGGTACGCTCGCGCCCGTGCCGAGGGGCTAATCGTCGACAGTGGAGGTGGTGCGTAGTGCGGACGTTCACAATCCCGCGAACGCAGGTTTACATCGGCGAGGAGTTCCTTTTCGCCGAGTGGGTTGGCGACGAGCACTATCGGGCCGTGTTCGAACTCGACGACGAGCGGGCGATCTTTCGCCACGTAGAGGCGATCCGGAACGAGGAGCAGCAGCTTGATAGCAGCGTTTTCGAAGACGTTCCGAATGGTGTCAAATGGGTCGTGAGGGCCTACGGCTACGAGCTCTACAAGATTGATAACGGGAACGACGACGACGATGAAGCCGAACACGTCGGGAGGGATTTCGCGTGAGCGTGCAGGCTCCCGGATCCGGTTCCGAGCGTGTCGACGTGACGCTGCACGCCGAAAATCGGTTCCTCGAACGCGTCGACGCCACCGACCTGTACCCGGCTGAGCGGATCGCCCGTGAGGTGAGCGAGGCGGTGCCGGTGCAGCTCGAAGCCCGCGGCGAGCATCGACAAATCGTGCAGCATCCGGAGTCGGGTGCGCTTTACGTCTACGACGTAGCGGACTCAACGGTTGTGACCGTACTCCCTCCCCAGGAGGTGCGTTGAGAGTGATCGGTCCGACCGGCGGCACGCTTTTGCCGAGCGCTACTGAAAAGGATCGACAAGATACAGACACACAACACGCTAACCGATCAGAAACGAGTCGGGGAGGGAAGCCCCAACACGAACCACATGCTTCTCTCTCACGGCGGCTCTTAGAGGTAACGCCTCGGCAGAGTCGACGCCGTGACCGCCGGCGGCTCACCGCGGTCGTCAGTCTACGATGCACGACCACCCACAGCATGGATCGACTGAGCCGCTTCGGAATCGAACGCCGTCGTCGTATGGCCGCCAGGGAGGTGAGTCGATAGATGGCCTCGGCCGACACCGACCCCGACCGCTACGTCCGCGAGAACCGCGAGACGCTGGTGCGAATCATCAAGCACGGAAACGACGACTTCGTTCGTGCGCTCGCTCTCGCGGCGATCGTGGAATACGGCGGCGACCCGGAGATTCAGACGCTACGGCGAGAACTCGACCGCCTCGAATCGGAGGGGTAGACGTGAGTTCACTCGTCGGTCTCGTCGACGAACCGCCGCGCCGTCTTGATCACGTCGGGATCGCCGCCGAGGGCTTCGACGAGCGGCTCCATCTCTTCAAGCCGGTCGAGGAGTTCGGGGTGGTCTTTCGCCAAGCCGAGGAGCTGCCGGCGCTGGCTTTCCTGAACCTCTTCGAGCTCGTCGACGGCGCCGTGCTCGATCGCCTGGTGGCACCACATACAGAACTCCTCGCTTCGAGGGGTGTCGCGGCCACACCGCGGACAGGTGACGGCGGCGATCGGGTCGGGCTCCTCTTCACTCACGTCGACGCCGTGGGCGCGGGCGACCTCCCGATCGCTCGCTTCGGAGAACACCGAGATATACCGCGCCGCAGCCTTCGAGCCGCGGGTCCATCCGTGATGATCTTCGAGGACCGGCTGATTCACGCCGCGACTGGCGAGGAACGACGCCGAGGACTTCCGGAAGTTCGTGAAGGTGACGGGTTTCTCGACGCCGGCGTGGTCGGCCGCCTGTCGCGGGATCTTTCGGGCCATCTGGTAACTGATTTCCTCACCGCTCCGGAGCTTACACCACAGCGGCGCCGTACTGTCGTCGCTCCGCGGGTGGTCGGCGAGCCACCGCTCCAAGAACGGGACGGACGTAATCAGCGTGACCGAGCGCTGTCCCTTCTTCCCGTCGACGCTGATTCGGAAACCGTGGGTGTGGTCAGATACGTCGCCGACGCGAAGGTCGAGGAGTTCGCCGGCACGAGGGCCGGCGTCGAAGGCGACCGCGATGAGCGCCGCGTCGCGGGCGTTCATCGTGGCGTCGATCATCGGGAGCACGTCATCATCCCAGTCGAGCATCTTCGCCGGATCGGGCGTCGGGTCGTAGTTCCGACTCGTCGTCGTCGGAATCCACCCCATACTTTCGGGGAATCCGTCGTCGTCGGTCGGCGCCTCGGCGCCGTGCTCGACGACGCGCTTCCCGAACATTCGGAGGGCGATCCGGAAGTCCTTGTTCGTCTCGGGGGTCTCCTCGGGGTCGTGCTCGTCGTGAATCCAGCGGACGATGCCCTCGGCCGCCTCTTTGTCGGTAAGGGCATCGGCGAGGGTGTTTCCCTCCCCCTCGGCCATGACGGTGCAGTGCCGGAGGAGCTTTTCACGGCGCTGCTTCCCGTATTCGGAGGGGAGGAGCGCCATCCGGTCGTCGAAGGCGAGGAGGAGTTCGCGATCCTCGTCGGCCACCTCACGCTCGCCGCCTTCGAGCTGTTCGCGGAGCATTTCGAGGCGGCGGTCGGGGTTAGTGACCATGACGTATCTTATACTTCAAATGTTGGGGAGTTAAACCTGTGGTGTAATTCCCGCTCCGGGCGTATCAGCTTCGTGACGAAGCTCGTACGAGTCGAGACGCAGTGATACCGCTCGCGACGAGCGTCTCCCCGTTTTTATCATCCGAGTGACAGACGCGCAATAAGTGACCGCGTATACTTGATCAATTGTCACTTATGGTCGAACGCGAAAGTCACGGCACGTCGACGCTGGAGTTCGAATCGGTGCCGGCCCGCAGGGACCTGCAACTGTCGAAGCGATTCGAGACACCCGGGGGAGACGAGATTCGGGCCATCGTGACCGTCCGCGACAACGTCATTCTCACGAGCGCCGGGGAGTCGGACGGGGTGTTGGACGACGTGGTCGTCGTCGGCGACTCGGACACCGTCACGACGGCCGAGAAGGGTTTCCTCGGCGGGCTCTGGGACAAGGCGAAGAGTGCGGTCAAAGGGCTGATCGGGGTCATCGGTGGCGGTGGAGGAGGGGGTGGTGGTGGCGGCTGCAAGCCGGAAGCCACGACCACGGTCAAACTGGACAAGAAGGGACAGGTCAGAGAGATCACGTCCACCGCGGGCTGCAAGCAGTAGGGCGTCGCCGTCGCGGACGAGCGGCGGCAGTAACGGCGGCTGGCGGCGTTCGGCACAGGGTAGTGAGCCGTAGACGTTCAAACCCGCTACTCGCGGGTTTGAGCGCCCGAACGTCCGAAATTCGTCCGCAACGGCCCCAACGTTAGGGACCCAATACACCGTATAACGACCCGTTTTGACACCCGAAGGTAGCGGTTACTTATCCAGCAAGACTGTGTAACTGTGCCAAGGTGTTCGCCCCCGGCGAACCCAGCGAGGACTACCACAATGGACGATCAATTCGACATCTCACGGCGGAAGGCCCTCGCGGCCCTCGGCACCATCGGGGTGGCGTCGGCCGGCGCGGGACTCGGGACGAGCGCGTACTTCAGCGATCAGGAGACGTTCGACAACAACTCCCTCGTCGCCGGTACGCTCGACGTGGGCGTCGCCTATTCGGCGCACTACTCCGACTGGAGCGCCGACGAGGACGACGACTTGGCGGGAGACATTCGGATGCCCGAGGGACAGGTCGGCGGGTCGGGTGACCTCGAACCGGGCGAGGTCGGCCTCCCGGCCAACGACGCGTGGCTGATCGCCGTCGAGAGCCAGACCGACGCGGAACAGTTCCTCGAAAACACGCAGTACGACTCGTACAACGACGGATCGCTCGACTGCGTGGACGGCGAGGCGAACAGTCAGGCCGATGGCATCGACCGCCCCGTGATCGAACTCGACGACGTGAAACCCGGCGACTTCGGCGAGATCACCTTCGACTTCGTCCTCTGTGACAATCCCGGCTTCGTCTGGCTGGACGGCACGCTTCGAGCTGCGGCCGAGAACGGCCTGACCGAACCCGAGGCCGACGACCCCGACGAGGAGGAGGGCGTCGTCGAACTGCTCGACGTCGTGCAGGCGGCGGTCTGGATCGACGACGGCAACAACTACCAGAACGGCACGGAGTCACCGATCACCGTCGGCTCTATCCGCGACGTCCTCGGCATGCTGAACGAGGGGAGCCTCGGAACCGCGCTTAACGGCGACATCCCCGCCGAGGAGGGCGGCGGCGCGGCCGGGGCCCGGAACTGCTTCTCCGGCGGAACCCAACACTCCGTCGTGTTCGCGTGGTGGGTGCCGGTCGACCACGGCAACGAGATCCAGTCCGACTCCGCGACGTTCGACCTGGGGCTCTACGCCGAGCAGTGCCGCCACAACGACGGCTCCGGCATGAACGACGAACCGACCGGCGATCCCGGTGGGGATCCCGGCGACGGTACCGGAGAGCCCGGCGACGGATCACAGGCGATCAGCTTCCTCGCGGCCTGCGTCGAGGAGGGACGAGACGTCGACGTCGACATCACCGTGACGGAAGTCACCGGCACCGACGATGACGGCGACGCGACGGCGGTCAAGTGGGAGGTCACCGAGGAGAACGGGACCGACGACTTCGAGGGGATCGACGTCTTCGTCGCGAAGTACAGCACGTACTTCACGACGTACTTCTACGAGGATCCGGTCACGTCCGGGGAGGCAATAACCGGGGAGAACGGGAGCTCCGTCGAGACGACGAGTCAGTTCAGCGAGGAGGATCAGACTCCGAGCGACCCCTGTCCGGACGGCTACGTGTCGGCCGGCAAGGAAGAAGCCGACGAGTTGGGGATCCTGAACGACGACTGAGCGCACGTCCCCGCGTTCGGAGGCGTCGTCGCCGCGGCGGCGACGCCCGTCAGGCCGGTTCGAACTCGTGAATCGGCCACTCGTTCTCGTGATCGAGCGCCAGCTCCCGCTCGTCGTCGTCGAGCGGTCGGGTCGTCAGCCGAACGGGCATCCCGATGTCGGTCTCGGCGTAGGGGACGGTCACGCGCCCCGTCAGCCGCGCGCCGGAGTCGAGTTCGACGACGGCGACGGTGTAGGGCGCCCGATCCGCCAGCGCCGACGGCGGTGTCCGCACCTCGGTGTAGGAGACGACGGTCCCGGTTTTCGGCTGTGGCTCGACGTGGAGGTGTCGCCCGCCGCAGGCGTAACACGCCGGGCGGGGTGGGATCAGTCGCTTCCCGCAGTCCTCGCAGACGGCGGCGAGCAGGTCCCCGTCGGAAAGCGCGGCGAAGAAGCCGGGGAGGGTGAAGGGGCTGTCGGCGGTCACCTCGTCGCGGGTGAGCGGTGCGGTCGTAGATGAATCGTGGTCGGTCATGTGGTGAGGACGTGGGCGACGGTGACGGCGTCGGCGACGCCGCCCTCGTTGATCAGCAGGCCGGTCGTCGCGTCGTCGACCTGTCGCTCCGGCGTCGCCGTGCCGGTCAGTTGTTCGTACACCTCGACGGCCTGCGCGATGCCGGTGGCGCCGATGGGGTGGCCGCGGGCCTTGAGGCCGCCGCTCGTGCTGAGGTGCGTGTCGGTCCAGCCGTCCGAACGCTCGGCGGGCGGGAGCGCGCTCTCGTAGCCGCGGCCGCGGGGCGCGAACCCGGCGGCCTCGGCGAGCATCGCCTCGCAGCTGGTGAAGGCGTCGTGGACCTCGGCCACGTCGATGTCGGCGGGGGCGACGCCGGCCTCGTCGTAGGCCGTCTTCGCCGCCTCGTGGGCACCCTCGACGAACGTGAGGTCCCGGTCGGCGACGCCGATGTTGTTGGCGCCGGCGCCGACGCCGGCGACCCGAACCGCGGGGCCGTCGGTCCCGAACTTCGCCGCAACCTCTTCGCTCGCGACGAGGGCGACGGCCGCGCCGTCGGTCACCGGTGCACAGTCGAACAGTTTCAGCGGCGGCGCCACGTAGTCGGAGTCGAGCACCGTCTCCACGTCCGTCTCCCGCTGGAACTGCGCGCGCGGGTTGGCGGCGCCGTTCGCGTGGTTCTTCACCGCGATGCGGGCCAGGTCCCGCTCCGTCGCGTCGGTGTCGTGGAGGTAGCGCTGGGCGAGGAGGGCGTACTGGCTCGGCGCCGTGACGCCGGTGCGCTGTTCGAGCGCCCGGTCGAAGGCGGCCGAGAGCGCGTTCGTCGCCCCCGCGGTGCCGCCCGCGGTCATCTTCTCGACGCCGCAGGCGAGCACCGCATCACGCCGGCCGGAGCGGACGTCCTCGACGGCGTGGCGCAGGGCGAGGGCGCCGGCGGCGGCACAGCCCTCGACGCGTTCGGCGGGGACGTGGCGCAGCCCGCACCACTCGGCGAGGAGCGTGCCGTACATGATCTGGTGTTCGTAGGACTCGGACTGGTTGCCGACGTAGACGGCGTCGACCACCTCGGCCGGGTCGGGACCGTCCGCGAACGCCTCCGCGACGGCGGCGCTGAAGAGGTCCCGCCCCGTCAACTCGGTGCGGCCGAGCGGTGAGGTGCCGACAGCCGCGACGCGTGGGTCGGGCATGCACCCACAGAGCCGCGCGACGCAGTTAACTGTTCGTCACCGCCGGGGATTCGGGTGGCAACATCTCGCCGAAGACCCGTTCCCAGACGACGAGCGCGGCCGGCAACACGAGAAGCGAACTCAGGAACGCGTAGATCACGGACAGCGCGGTGAGGAGCCCGAAATCGCCGATAGCGGGGAAGACCGAGAGGACGAGGACGCCGATGCCGAAGACGGTGGTGAGGACGCTCCCGAGGAGGGCGCCGCCGGTGCCGTAGACGCTCCGAGAGAGGGCGTCGAGGACCGTCGGCTGGAGGCGTCGCTCGTCGATGTAGCGGTGGGTGAGGTGGACCGAGTAGTCGATGCCGAGACCGATGGTCATCGCGAGGACGGTGGCGGTGAAGGCGTTCAACGAGAAGCCGAGATAGCGCATCGATCCGCCGACGAACGCGACGGTGACGACGATGGGAGCGAGGTTCGCCAGGCCGAGCGACGCCCGTCCCTCGAGCACCCAGTAGACGAACAGGAGGAAGACGGCGGTCCCGGCGAGTGCCAGCCCGAGACTGAGGAGGGCGGACGCGAAGATGATATCGGAGATGGCCTCGAACACGACGATGTTGCCCGTCGCCGTCGCGCCCATCCGGTAGCGCTCCGCGACGATTCGCGCGTCCGCGGTGATCGCGGCGTCGGTCCGGTCGCCCTTGACCGCGTACACCACGCGGGCGCTCCGGCGGTCCTCGGAGAGGTACTCCAGCGTCCGTTCCCGGGCGGGCGAGGCGAGCAGGTGGTCGTACACCTGATCGAGGTTTTGGTCGGGAACGCCGTTGGCGTTCCGGTCGTTGCGGGCGACGAGCGCGTCGAACTCGGGGTCCTGCGTCCGATAGGCACGCACTATCGTCACGATGGACGTTTCCCGGGCGTGCCGGCCGTCCCGCACGAACGTCTCGGGGGGATTCTCGCCCGCCCGCCATATCGCCTCCAGCGCGGTGTCGCGTTCCATCGGTGCCTCGACGTAGACGACCACCTCGTCGTCCTCGCTCGACTCGAAGGTGTCTTCGAGGTAGTTGATCGTGGCCGTGATGGTGTAGTCGCCAGGCCTGAACGGTTCGGGGAGGACGTCGTAGAAGTCGGCGGTCTCCTCGGGGGGCAGGAACTGCTCCTGTGAGAACGTCGTGTCGATGCCGACGGCGTAGTAGCCGGCGCCCCCCGCGGCGACTAGGGCGACGAGGAGGAAGGCGACCGGAACGCGCTTGGCGACGATCACGCCGACGGCGAGGACGCCGCCGAGTCGCGACCCCTCGGAGCCGATCGGGGTCTGTGAGAACGTCGGGATCGGATACCGGTCGCGGAGGGCGTCGGTGTAGAGTTTGAGCGCCGGGAGGTAGACGCCGAACACGAGGAAGGTGAAGGTGATGCCGACCGCCGCGACGAGGCCGAACTCCCGGATCGGGAGGAGACCGCTCACCAGGTTGGAGGAGAAGCCGATGACCGTCGTCGCGGTGACGATGAAGAAGGCCACGAGCAGTTGGTCGGTCGCGGTCCGCATCGCGCGCTCGGGGTCGTCCTCGGTGAGTCGTTCCTCCCGGTAGCGATTGATCGTGTGGATGCCGAAGTCGATGCCGACCGCGAGCAACAGTGGCGGCACCGCGATGAGGATCTGTGAGAACGCGATGCCGGCAAAGCCCATGAAGCCGAAGGTCCACACGATGGTCGTTCCGAGACCGACCAGTCCGAGAAGCAGGTCGACGAGGTCACGGTAGGCGATGACGAGAAAGAGGGCGATGAGCGCCACCGCCGCCGGGACGACGATGAGCAGGGAGTCGCCGATGACGGTTCCGAACTCGACGGCGACGATCCCCGAACCGAAGACGACGACGTCGCCGCCGGCGGCGTCGGCGATGTACCGTGCTTCGACCTGGATCGATTCGAGCGGGCTGGCGCTCCCCTGCCCCGTTCCGGCGTCGAGGCCGCCGGGAACCTCGTGGGAGACGATGCCGACCGTCGCCGAGGCGGCGCCGGCAGTCGGGTTGAAGTCGTCGCTCAGCAGGGCGGTAAAGCGCGGGCTCTCGGCCGCGAGCGTGCCGACGGCGGTCCGTATCTGCCCGGGCGTCGCGCGCTCGACGGCGTCGATTTCCGCCTCCAGGGTCGTGGCGGAGGGATCGAGTTCCCGCGCGACGAGTCGCGCCGCGCTCTCGGTGCCGACGACGCGCATCCCGGGGTCGTCGGCCAGCCGTTCCTGCACCGTGAGCATCCGCAGCAACCCTCGCTTCGAGAGGACGTTCTCGCCGCGCTGGATGAGCTGTGTGCTTCCCTCGTCGGCCTCGAACGGCGCCGAGAACTGCTCGGTGACGGCCTCCAGCGCCTGCTCTTCCGGAACGTCCTCGGAGAACGACTCGGTGCCTGACTCCGTCGAGACGGCGGGGAGCCCGAGGCCGAAACCGGCGGTTACGAGGAGGAAGACGAGGACGACGGTGCCCGGACGGCCGGTGATCCAGTCGTCCGCCGCGTCGATGAGCCACTGGTACTCGACGGTCGGCGCCACGCTAGGTCCGCCGGACGGCGACGATGACGCCGACCAGCACCGCGACGCCGAGGCCGACGAGGACGCCGAACGGGAAGCCGCCGCCGCGTCGTTCCGCGACGGTCACGGGGAGGCGGAACGTGTCGGAGATTTCGGTCGTCCCGTCCGCACGGTCGTACTCGAAGTCGACCGAGACGGGGTAGTCCTTGGGAAACGCCGATCCGGCCGCGCTCACCTCGAAACTGATCTCGGCGGACTCGCCGGGCGCGAGTTCGTCGACGAACGCCTCGTCGTCGCTCGTCGAGACGGGGTCGTCGACGAACAGTTTCGCCGAGATGTCGGAGAGCGTCTCGTCTTCCGTGTTCGTCACCGTCATCGTCAACCGCCCGTCGCCGCCGGCCGAGACGGTCGAGGCCGTCGCGTCGACGGTGAACGGGTCGCGCTCGGGAGCCACCTCGATCCGGGCGGCGAGCGGATCGCTCGTCCGGTTGTCGCCGTCCTCGTCCTCGTAGTCGACGACGAACCGGAGCTGTCGCGAACCGGGGTCGGCGGCGCTCGACACCTCGACCTCGAACGCGAACGGCGCGGACTCGCCCGGTGCCAGGTCGGGGACGGCGAACTCAGTCTCGCTCGCGTCGAAGTTGGGGCTGACCGGTCGGAAGACGACCACCGCGTCGGCGACCGGGAGCGGCCCCTCGTTGGTCACGGTCCCCGAGACGGTTCCCTCGTGGGCGACCCGGAGCGTCGACGTGACGGCCGACAGCGAGAAGGCCTGCTCGGGGATCGGCCGGACGCTCGACCGGAGTTCGTTCGACGTCCCGGCGATGCCGTCGGTGTCGGTGTAGGAAACGCGACCGGTGACGGTGTAATCCCGGATTTCGGCGTCGTCAGCGACTGTCACCGGAAACGTCGCCATCTTGGTCTCGCCGGGCGCCCACTCGCCGACGAACGACGCCGCGCTGTCCGCCCCGCCGAAGGTCAGGTCGGCGTTCGCGGAGACGAGTTCGACGCTCGCCTCGCGAGCGGGGGCCGTCCCGACGTTCCGCACCGAGACGGACATCGTCCCCGACCCACCGATCTGTGCGTCGGTGGCCGCCTCGACCACCCGGAACCGCACCCGCTCCTCGACGACGATCGGGACCGTCACCCGACGAGTGACCGTCCGCTCCTCGTACTCCGGTTCCGCGTCGAGGTCGGTCCGGTCGTACGCCACCACCGAGGTGTAGGTGTACCGGAGTTCGACCGGCAGCTGGTAGGTTCCCGGCGGGACGGACTCGGGAACGGTGAGTTCGATGGTGGCCGGGCCGTGTATCCCCTCCGGAACGACACCGAACGGAATCTCGTCGGTCTCCACGTCGAGGCCGCGGATCGTGCCGATGTCGAGCATCGCTGACCGGGCGGTCGTGACGCGGTCGACGAACTCCGCCGGCCCCCCGCGGACGATGGTCGCGTCGTTGACGACGTACACGTCGAGCGTGACCGTCTCGCCGGCGGCGACCCGATTGTCCGGCACGGACAGGGAGAGGTCGGCCCGTCCGACCACGACCCTGTCGGTCGCGGCGACCGGGACGGCGGCGACGATCAGCGACAGGAGGAGCACGACCGCGAGGACCCGACTCCTCATGCACGTCCCTCGTGGCGAGTCGTGCTGCGGCGAGGCGTCCCGGCGCTGGGCGTGGGTTCAGTCGCCCGAACACCGACCCCCTCCGATCCCCAATCGGTGTCCGCCGCCACGATCTCCCGACGAACGGTCCCTGACCGCCTCGCCGGCCGCCTCGCTGATTTCACTGCGTGCATCGGTAGTACTACCCGGCGAGCGGGGTTAAACTGTTTCCTCGGTAACACCATCGCGTGGCGGCGACGACCGAACGCTTAGGCTCCCGCCGGCCCACGCTCGGGTATGGGCGATCCGGCCTGCTATCTCGACTACTGTCCCGACTGTGACGCGCCGGTGCCGGTCGTGGAGGGGACGTGCCCGGACTGCGGGGCCGACATCGACGACACGGCGTGAGCGGTCACGCCACCCACTCGCCGGCGACACGAGCGCCGACGTATCCGACGACGACGCCGAGTTCGACGAGGACGAGATCCGAATCGAGCGTCGCGACGTCGAACAGCGCCAGATAGCCGACGACGAGAAAGAGGGCGAAGCCGACGACGAGCGTACCGAACAGCGGGACGACATCACGGGAGCCGAGCGGGAGGGCCATGGTCCACGCTCCGACTCCGGAGTGATTCCTCTTCCGTTTCGGCGTCACCGCCGCGAGCGCTCGCCCGCGGGTCGGCGCCGCCGTGGGGCGTCGCTCGCCGCCGAACCTGCACGCCGTGGACCGACTCGGTGGCGTCGTCGACGACGACGGCGCCGCCGGGGTCGGTGGGGAGCCGATCACGAAGCGTCCCCGTCAGATACGTGGGGGTCGCGCCCGCCAGCGCCTCGACGTCCGCGACGGCGGTCAACCGGTGAGCGATCAGTAGATCGGACTGCGAGACCGCGATACCGGGGAGCGAGCCGGGGCGCTGGGTGGCGGCGACTAGCGACACGCCGGGCGTCCGGCCGCGCGTGAGGACCGTCTCCAGGGCCGGTGCCGCGACGCCGTCGAAGAACGCGTGGGCCTCGTCGAGGAGGAGCCACGGCAGGCGGTCGGGACGGCGTTCGACGCAGGCGTCGTACAGCGCCAGCGCCACGCCCCGAACCAGCGCCGACGCGGCCGGATCGGGGTGGGTCGAACAGTCGAGGACGGTCGCCGCCCCCGACAGCAACGTCTCGGCGTCCAGTCCGTCGGGGTCGAAGATCCCCCACGAATCCGCGAGACGGAGGTGGTTCCGGGCCGCCCGCCCGACGCCGGTGCCGACATCGGCGTCGTCGACGTGGGCCACCATTCCATCGAGCGTCTCGGCCTCCCGCGCGGCCTCCCAGAGCAGTGCCCCGACCGGATCGGTGGCCGAACGGTCGAACAGCGCGGGCCACGCGTCGGCGGGCACGGCCGCCGCGGGAACCGTCGGGGCGTCGACGATGCGCGCCGGGACGGCGCCGTCTGCGAGGCCACCGAACTCGCCCATCGGGTCGACGACGACGGGGGCGACGCCCGCGGCCCGCGCCGCGTCCTCGGCGAGGACCCCGAGCGTGTGTGACTTGCCGTAGCCGCGCTTGCCGACGACGAGCGCCGAGTGAGGTCGGTCGAGGTCGACGCCGACGGCCGCCCCCTCGCTCCCGTCGGCGGCGCGGTACGTGCCGAGGGTAGCGACGGGACCGGCGTCGGCCGGTTCGGTGCGGCCGAGTACGTTCATGGACCGGGGTGGTCGCGGCACCGGTCATAAATCCCCGGTCGAGGGTTCAAGTAGGGAGACGGGACCAGACCGGGCCATGCTCGACGCGTTCCGCGCGGATCGGCGAGCGATAGAAGGACTGCCAATCAGGCTCGTCATTGCCCTCGTCATCGGCGTCGCCAGCCTGAGCGTGATGATGAACATGCTGACCGGTATCCAGGGGCTGTCGACGACGGAACTCGACGTGCGTCCCGACCCGGAGGTGATCGGTCCGGAGGAGCAGACGCTCGAACTGACCGTCGTCGGCGCCGACGGCTCCGCCATCGCCGACGCGACGGTGCTCGTCAAATCGGGGAGCGCCACCCTCGACGGCGTCGCGAAGGGAACGACCGGCGAGGACGGGACGGTGCGCATCTCCGTGACGCCGTCGCTCCGGGCGAATCAGGACGAAGGGACGCTGATCGCGGCGGTGAAACCACCCGCCGGGAGCGGCTACGTCGACCGTCGGGGGAACACGAAGGTGCTGGTGGTTCGAAGCTAGCTCACCGTCGCCGATGGCCGCGCCCGCCGTCGAGGCGGTCGTCCCAGTCGATCCACTCGTGTTCCCAGCCGGTCGGGGCGAAGTAGCCCTGTTCGGCGAACTCGCGGTCCTCGCGCTCGGTGCGGTTGCGCGTGACGCCGCCGGCCTGTTCGCCGTCGACGAGGAGCGGTGCGAGCGCCATCGAACCGAACTCCTCGACGACCGCGTACCCCTCGGGGGAGTCGTCGGCTTCGACGGCGGCGAGCGTCCCCTCCGGCGTCCCCAGCGGCATCACGAGTCTGCCGTCGGGGGCGAGTTGATCGAGCAGGGCACGCGGCGGCCGCACCGCCGACGCCTCGACGAGCACCCGGTCGAACGGGGCGTACTCCGGGAGGCCGTCCGCGCCGTCACGACGGTCGACGAGGACGCCCTCGTAGCCGGCTTGTCCGAGGTTCCGACGGGCGTCGAGGACGAGCCGGCGGGCGATGTCGACGGCGTGGACGTGGCGTTCGCCGACGAGTTCGGCGAGGAGGGCGGCCGTGTAGCCGACGCCGACGCCGACGACGAGCGTCTCGTCCCCGTCGTCGACGGCGAGGGCTTCGAGCAGGCGGGCGACGGTTCGGGGCGCGAGGACGTCAGTGCCGGCGTGGTCGCCGGTGCGGTTGTCGTACGGCTGCTCCTCGACGAAGGCGTGGCGGGGGACCGTCCGCATCGCCACGCCAACGGCTTCGTCGAGGCCGCCGAGGGCGTGGTCGAGGCCGTCGACCATGTCTTCACGCAGTACCGCGGGGTCCATATGTGGACGCTGGATGCCGGTGGTTATGACTTTGTTGCCCCGCGACAGGCCGGGCTTGCGGGAACTGTTAACTATGTTTGTGACGTACGAAGGATTCGAGCATGGGTGATCTCGACCGGGTGTTACGGAAGTACGCCACCAGTCAGAAGCTGATGGACCGGATCAGGTACACGGCCGAGACGCTCAGCATGGAGTTCGAGCGCTGGGACGAACAGCACGTGTCCGGGCCGAGCCTCTATTTTCTCGTCGTCGCGGACATCGACTTCGCCCACTACACGGACCCGCTGGGGGGGAATCGGTGGCCGGTCGAGCGGTGTCGGGTCGTCTCGGAGTCCACCGAATCGTTCACCAAGGTGGCCCGCGACGTGGCGTTCAGTTGCGACGGTGCCGTCGTGGTGACCGGCGACGGCACCATCCAGGAACAGATGGTTCGCGTTCGGAGCCCTGGCCGGGGCGAAATCGGTGATGCCGGCGATCTCGACTACCCCGACTGGATGGGGACGAAACACCTGAGCGCGCTGGAGACGTCGACCCGCGAGGGGGTGCTCTGGGCCATCACGTTGAGCGAGGAGGACGGCCGGGTGACGACGTTTCTCGACGGCTCGTATCAGGACTACCCCCGGCCGGAGATCGGGGGTCGGTGGCGGCCCGAGCGGTAGCCGGGCGCGGATCGCTCGCGTGACGGAGACGACCGGCTACCACGCCGACCACGCGGCCGAGGTCACGTCGCGGCCGTAGACGCGCTTGACGTCCTTCGCGAAGACGCTGTCGCCCTCGTGGTCGAGTTTCTCGAAGCGGTACTCCGGGGCGTCGTCGCGCACCTGGACGCCGGTGATCTCGAACTCCTCGTCGCCGAAGGCGGCCGTCTCGCCGACGACGAACTCGTGGTCGCCGGGCACCGACACCGTGACGCTCCGGGACTCGTCGCGCCGGCCGTCGTTCGGGTGGACGGTCACGTTGACGCGGACGTTGTCGACGGCGCGGGTCCAGAGCGTCTCGATATCTTCCACGGTGGCCTCCTCGACACGCTGATCGCCGTCGAGTTCGATGGCGGTGATCCGCACCTGCATGATCGCCTCGGGCGTGTCGACGACGAACTCCTCGCCGCGGGAGACCGTCTCCTCGGCGGGCACGTCGACGGTCGTCGTCAACGACTCCTCGCCCTGCGAGACGACGACGTCGACGTCGACCTCGCGGGGCGGATCGTAGCGCTCCTTGTGGACGTGACCACAGTCGGTACAGCGGACGGTGACCTGCCCGCCGGGTTTCAGCACCTCGTGAACGGTCGTCGCCGTCGGAGTACAGGAGGGACAGGCGAGTGCGACGCGGTCGCCCGCGTCGGGTCCGGGATGGCTCATGCGGGGTCGTAGCCGGTCAGGCGGTAAAAGTCCGCCCTTCCAGCTTCCGAGTCTCTCTCTCAGAAGACGACCCGTTCGAGTAGCCGGCGCACGAGCGGCGGGCGGCGCGTCGAGACGGGGTAGACGGTGACGGTCGTACAGTTGGACGTCGGGAGCTGTGGCCGCTCGTCGAGGACGGCGGACCGGAGTCGGTGGTCGGCGCCGGCGCGGACGAGCACGTCGGGGTCGGCCGGGCGGCCACCGTCGGTGCGGACGGATTCGGCGCGAACCGGCACGTCGAGCAGCGTCGACAGCGCCGACCGGTAGTCGGCCATCGTGCGCCGGTACTTCGTCGTGTCGTCGGCGTCGCCGTCGGGGTACCAGAGCGAGAGGTGCCCGTCGTTCGCCGTCGCGAACGCCTCCGCGACCGACACCGCGCGGGAGTCGTACGGGCTCCCGTCGCCCGAGAGGACGATCCGTTCCGGGGCGTCGTAGCCGATGTTGTCGACGAGGAGCACGTCACAGGGGGCGTGCCGGACGACCCAGTCGACCGGGTCGCCGAGCAGGCGCGAGCGGAGCCGGAGGGGTTCGTGTTCGGCGACCACGGCGTCGACGCCGTGGCTCTCGGCGACGTTGACGATAGCGTGTTTCGTGTCGTGGCTGACGACTTCGTCGGCCTCGACGGCGACGTCGAACTCGGCGGCGAGGTCCTCGACCCGTCGCTCGAAGGAGCGGTCGGCCGGGGACTGGGCCGTCGCGGACTCGGTGAGCGGCGCCTGATCCGGAATCTCCTCGAAGCGGACGACGAGGACGCGGCCGTCGTGGGGGCGGACGATGTCCGCGGCCATGGCGACGAGCGACCGCTCCCGGGCCTCGCCGACGGCCTTCGTCAGCGCGACGAGCACCGTATGTGCTCGCTCGTCCGCCTCGGCCTCGACGTCGGTGAGCGCGTTCCGACCGACCTGACGCCGGATGGCGTCGGCCGCGACGCCGTCCCGACGCACCCGCGGGCGGACGTAGCCCAGATACCAGCCGACGCTCCCGAGCGTGATGACGGCGGCGCCGACGAGCGCGACCGGTCCCATCTGCGTCAACAGGAGGATCCCCGTGACGGCGCCGAACAGCTGCATCCACGGGTAGAGCGGCGAGGTGAACTCGGGGTCGTACTCCGTGTTCCCTTCACGGAACGCGACGACGGCGACGTTGATCAGCGCGAACACCATGATCTGGAAGGCGCTCGCGAGTTTCGCGATCTCCAGGATGGGGACGAAGGCGATGAGCGCCAGCAACACGGCGCCGGTGAGCGTGATGGAGGTGACGGGCGTCCCGAACCGCTCGCTGACCGTCGAGAGCGACGGCGGCGCCAACTGATCCCGGCTCATCGCGAACGGGTAGCGCGACGAGGAGAGGATGCCGGCGTTGGCCGTCGAGACGAGCGCGAGGATGGCCGCGAGGATGACGGCGACGACGCCGGCCCGGCCGAGGGTGACTTCGGCGGCGACGGCCACCGGCGTCAGCGAGCCGGCGACGCTCCCGGGGTCGGTGATCCCGACGAGGACGGCGACGATGGCCACGTACAGGAGCGTCGTGAACGCGAGGGAGCCGAGGATGCCGAGCGGGATGTTGCGGCCGGGATGCTCCACCTCCTCGGCGATGCTCGCCACCTTGGTGACGCCGGCGTAGGAGACGAACACCAGCCCAGTCGCGGCGAGGAGGCCGCCGAGACCCGAATCGAAGAAGCCGGCGTAGTTCGCCGACTGGACGCCCGGTGCGCTCCCGGCGGCGAACCAGCCGAGCGCCGCGAGCATGACGACGACGATGGCCAGTTGGAGCCGCCCCGTCTGTTTCGCGCCGACGACGTTCACGAGGATCAGAAGCGTCGCCAGCCCCAAGGCGACGGGCTGGAGCGGGAGGTCGAACAGGAGCAGGAGGTAGGGAACGCCGCCGACGAGCGCGAGCGCGCCCTTGAACGAGAGCGAGAACCACGTGCCGACGCCGGCGACGGTGCCGAGCAGCGGGCCCATCCCGCGCTCGATGTAGATGTAGGTGCCGCCGGCCTCCGGCATCGCGGTCGCCATCTCGGATTTCGAGAGCGCGGCCGGCACCACGAGCAGGCCGGCGAGGAGATAGGCGAGGACGACGGCTGGTCCGGCGATTTCCAGCGCCAGCGCCGGCAGGATGAAGATGCCGCTCCCGATCATGGCGCCGATGCTGATGGCGAGCACCGACGGGAGGCCGAGGTCACGTTCCAGCTCCTTCATCCGTCGACCTCGCCGAGACGGGGACGGACGCCGTCCACGACGGCGTCGGCCAGCACCGTCGTCGCACAGATCGGTTCGTGACCCGCCGCGGCGACGAGGTCGAACCGCTCCGGGGAGTGAACCACGACGAAGGCCTCTGGGATGCCGAATCGGGTCCGGAGAAGCTGGGCGACGAGCAGATTCCGACCGTCGTCCGGCGTCGCCACGACGACGGTTGCCGTCTCCGTCACGCCGGCGTCTGCCAGGACGGTCACGTCCCGCGGATCGCCACGCAGCGTCGGGAGGTCGTCGACGTGGGCGTCGGCGTCGACGAGGGTGACGTCGTGGCCGACGGCGTGCAACCGCCGAGCGACCGCGATACCGAGGTGACTCCCCCCGAGGACGTAACAGCGCGTCTCGGGGCCACCGGCGGTCGGTTCCGCTCTCGTACGGAGGGACGAACGTACTCTCATGATAGTGAAGCGACGGCGTCGTGAGCAGACCCGTCGCGCGTTACCGGCATTAGATCACGGAACATCATAAGTTGGCCGGTTTCTTTGACGATTCGTCAAACGAAGTTCGTTATACACCGCTTCCGTCATTGAGGGGTGTGAGTACCCCGAGCGCAAAGGTAAAACGGGCCGCGGCGAAAGGGTGCGGCGATGAAAGACGGTGAGTTGGACTCCGTCGACAGATCGATCCTCTACTACCTCCAGCAGGACGCCCGGCACACGTCGTCGAGCGACATCGCGGAGCAACTCGGGCTGTCGTCGAGCACCGTCCGCACGCGCCTCAACAAACTCGAAGAGAGCGGCATCGTCCGGGGCTACCACGTCGACATCGACTACGATCTGGCGGGCTATCCGCTCTACACGAAGATCATCTGTACCGCGCCGGTGACCGAGCGGGACACGCTGGCGAACCGGGCACGGACGGTCGGCGGCGTCACCGCGGTCCGCGAAATCATGACCGGGAAACGGAACGTGTACGTCAACGCCATCGGGAAGAGCCACGACGACCTGAACCGGATCGCCAGCGAACTCGACGACCTCGGTCTCGAAATCGTGGACGAGCAGATCATCCGGGACGAGTACGTCTGTCCCTACCACGGGTTCCTCGACGAGGACATCGAGTAACGGGCCAATCGTTTATTGTTCGGCCGGCCGAGTGTGGGCGTGTGACGACGGTAGAGCACGCGGGTCACGGCGAGGGCGAACACACCAGCAGGTGGCCGCTCGTCACCGCCGTCGGTGCCGCGGCGCTGTACGTCGGCGCCGGACTCGCGCTCGTCGGTCTCGACCTCGTGCCCGCCGTCCTCCCGGCGGTGCTCGTGGGCGGCGGCGCACTCGGCTTCGTCGGCGGCCTCGCCGGGTGGTTCGCCGAGGCGTTCCTCGTCGACTACTGGGACGAGAGAGAGGACGTCTACACCGGCGGGATGGTCCTCTTTCTCGTCTCGGACGTGTCGACGTTCCTCGCCGGCTTCGTCTACTACGGCTTCATCCGGATCGGAGCGTGGCCGCCGACGGAGTTGCCCCCCTTACTGGGCTCGCTCGTCGTCGTGAACACCCTCATTCTGGTGGCGTCGAGCCTGACGCTCCACTACGGGCACGGCGCCCTCGAAGCCGGGAACCGCCGCGGCTTCCTCGCCGGTCTCGGGGTGACGACCCTCCTCGGCGTCGTCTTCCTCGGCGGACAGGCGCTGGAGTACTACGAGTTCGTCACCCACGAGCACTTCACGCTCGCGGGCGGGGCGTTCGCCACCGCCTTCTACGGGCTGACCGGCCTCCACGGTCTCCACGTCACCCTCGGCGTCGTCCTCCTCGGCATCACCCTCGGCCGGGCGCTCCGGGGGTCGTTCGGCCCGGAGCGCGACACCTCGATTCGCACCGTCTCGCTGTACTGGCACTTCGTCGACGTGGTGTGGATACTCCTCGTCGTGGTGCTGTACGTCGGGGCGGTCGTCGGGTAACTACTCCAGCCCCCGCTCCAGTTCGACGAGTTTCCGGTAGACCGGCGGCGTCAGGATGCCGACGACGCCGAGCGCGATGGCGAACACGCCGAGCGGGAACTGGAGCGGCGCCGTCTCGAAACAGGGATTGTCCGCGACGACCGTCGCGTAGTAGTCCTCGCCCTCGTAGGTCACGAGCGTCCCGTTCTCGAACGCCCCGGCGTTGGGGAAGGGCCCCTCGACGTGGGCCTCGCCGATGGGGTCGTCGAGGGCCGCCTCGAACGCCGCTCGCTCGGAGGGAGCGAGCGAAGCGAACTCGAGGCGGTCGACCGTCGGCGGCGGCGAGTCGGCGAACCGGCGGTCGGTCTCCTCGGGCGACTCGACGGCGACCGTCGGGGCACCACAGGTGGTGAGGTCCTCCTGAATCAGGCCGTAGGCGCCGGGGACGGCCGCCGCGATGCCGACGGCGACGACCAGCACGCCCACGAAGGGGACGCCGTAGGTGAACAGCGCCGACTCGGAGTCGGTGTCGGCGTCGTCCGGCATCATCCCACCTCCCGTCGCGCCCGCTGGCGGCGACGGAGATACTGGAACGTGACGGACAGCCCCAGCCCGTAGGCCCAGTGGGCGACGACGACGAACGCGACGTAGCCGATCAGCGCCAGCCCGCTCTGTCCGGTGTAGAAGGCGACGACGAAGCCCGTCGAGATGAGGGTGGCGAAGACCAGTCCCGTCTCGAACAGCAGTCGCCCCGGGAGATACTCCTGGAAGGCGAGGAAGACGAGCGGCCAGGTCACCGTCCCGCCGACGAGGAAGAGCGCGGCGCCGATCAGGGGGCTCGCGGGCAGGCCGACGAGTTCGGCGATTTCGCCGAACGACGCCGGATCGAGGACGCCGATTAGGATGGCCGTCCCCAGCCCGCCACTCATCAGGACGGTGCCGACGAAGCCGCCGGCGGCCGCCATCCCCGCGTTGCGCGAGACGGTCTCCGCGACGGAGCCGACGCCGCCGAGCGCGCCGGCGGGTTCGCCCTCGGGATCGTAGGCGGGCCGGACCGACGCCGGCTGGGCGGGCGTGAGGTCGTACTTCTCGACCATCCGGTCCTCGAACCACTGCCACTCGCGGGTGAACTGGCCGGTGGCCTTGAGGTCCCACGGGTCGGTCGACTGTACGGGGTCGCCCCGCCAGTACGACGCGACCACGTTGTAGAGCCAGAGGAGCGCCGCGAGGCCGATGACGTAGGCGCCGACGGTCGCGATCTGGCTGGCGAACTGGTACTCCGGTGGGTAGATGGCCTGTCGGCGCGGGAGGCCGAAGCCGCCGATGATCAGCAGGGTGGTAAAGGTCACCGTCGACCCGAAGATCAGCAGGACGGACTGGAACTGCGCCAGTCGGCGGTCGTACCACCGCCCCGTCAACAGGGGGTACCAGTAGTAGCTCGCGGCGATCATCATGAAGGGGATGATGCCGACGACGATCAGGTGGAAGTGACCGACGACGTAGTAGGTGCCGTGATAGAGGATGTCGACGGGGATCACGGCCAGGAAGACGCCGGTGACGCCGCCGACGATGAAGGTGCCGATGCTCCCGGCCGCGAGGATGAAGGGCGCGGTGGTGCGGATGTCGCCGTCCCACATCGTCGTCAGCCAGTTGAACACCTTGATGGCGCTGGGGACGGCGATGACGATGGAGTTGGCCATGAACGAGGCCCGGACGCCGGGGTCGATGCCGGTCGTGAACATGTGATGCGCCCAGACGGCAAAGGAGAGGACGCCGAGCCCGAGCGTCGAGTAGACGATGAACTTGTAGCCGAACAGCCGACGGCCGACGAACTTCGGGAGGATGGTACTCAGAAGCCCCGTCGCGGGCAGGAAGAGGATGTACACCTCGGGGTGGCCCCAGAACCAGAACAGGTGTTGCCACAGGATGGGGCCGCCGCCCTCGAC
Organism: Haloplanus rubicundus; assembly: GCF_003342675.1. Classification (NCBI taxonomy): domain Archaea; kingdom Methanobacteriati; phylum Methanobacteriota; class Halobacteria; order Halobacteriales; family Haloferacaceae; genus Haloplanus; species Haloplanus rubicundus. Next base: position 3,381,537 of record NZ_CP031148.1, read on the forward strand.
GGCGAAAAACGTCGTCCCGAAGTTCCGATCCAGCAGGAGCATCAGGATGGCGCTCCCGAGGAGGGGGAAGGCAAAGAGCACCAGCCCGCTGGTGACGAGCATGTTCCACGAGAAGATGTCGAGGGTCGCCCACGTCACGTCCTCGGCGCGTTCGTAGAGGATGGTGACGATGAAGTTGATGGCGCCGAGGGTGGTGGCGACGCCGGAGAGATGCAGGCCGATCAGGAGGAGGTCGACCTGTGGGTTCGCCGTCTGCACGGAGAGGGGGGCATACAGCGTCCACCCGACGCTCACCTCCCGGAGCGTCAGGAAGAATCGAATCGTCTCCTGCGGGAAGACGGGACTGAGGAGTTGGCCGCCTACCTGTACGAACAGGCCGGCACGGGCGAGCAGGAGCGCCGGTGGCAGGAGCCAGAAGCCGAGGGCGTTCACCCGCGGGAACGCCATGTCGTCGGCGCCGATGAGCAGGGGGAGAAAGTAGTTGCCGACGCCGAAGAAGACGGGCAGGACGAAGAAAATCAGCATGGTGATCCCGTGGGTGGTGAAGAGGGCGTTGTACGTCTCCGGCGTCCAGATGTCGGCCGGCGGGGTCAGCAGTTCCGTCCGGAGCATCATCGCGTCGACGCCGCCCCACAGGCCCGCGACGGTGCCGAAGACGATGTAGAGGATACCGACCTCGCGGTGGTCGGTCGTCGTGAGCCACCGGCCGAGTTGACTCCGGAGGTGTTCCAGTTCGAAGCGGATGCGCTCGCGGGTCGGGTAGCCCCCGTCGCTCTGCGGGCCGGCGCTCCGGCGGAGCCGGAGCCAGAGGAGGAGGACGGAGGCGGCGAGCAGCCCGAGCGCACCCACTTCGACGAGTGCCCGGTTCATGCGCCGGTCACCGCCGTCGACCGAACCGATCCGATCGGGGACTGCTCCATAATCACCAACGGGTGAATCCAGCGACATAAATGTGTTTCACGATAACAGGCGACACGATTCGTGCAGGGACGAGAAATGTTACCTCGTCCCAAACTATATGATCTGCCAAGCGTGATATCGCGCCCGTGAAGCGCACGCGGTGGCTCGTCCGTCTCGGCGCACTCGCCCTCGTCGCGTCCCTGTTCGCGACGCCAGCCGCCGCCCAGTCGGTCAACCGGGCCGCCATCGACGAGTTGAACACACAGCTCCTGTACGTCGCGCTCCCGCTTGCCCTGTTCGTCGAGGTGACGCTCGTCTACGCCATCTACCGCTTCCGGAACAACGACGACCCGAGTCCGACGGTCGACGACCCGGCGCTGGAGATTACGTGGACCGCCGCGACGGCCGTCATCCTCGTGTTCGTCGGCGTCTCGGCGTACTTCACGATGGCGAACCCGTATCTCACGCCGGCGACGATGGACGACGGAAGCGCCAGTGCGGCGGCGGCCGACGCCCCGACCGACGACGTGGTGATCGAAATCGAGGCCTACCAGTGGGGCTGGGCCGTCCACTACCCCGACGCGGACGTGACGGTCCGGGACCGGATCGTCATCCCGGTGGATCGGGACGTACGGTTCGTCCTCACCTCACGGGACGTGATCCACTCCATCTACGTCCCGTCGCTCGGCATCAAACAGGACATCATCCCCGGCACGGAGGGCGTGGCGCGGACCCGCGCGACCGAGACGGGGGAGTACCGGCTCTACTGCGCCGAACTCTGTGGCGACGGCCACGCCCGGATGGACGGACAGGTCGCCGTATTGAATGGATCGGCGTACGGGGCGTGGGTCGAGGAGCAGGCCGAGGGCTGAACAGGCGAGCCCGCTCCCGTGGTGTTACGTCCGTTCGACCGTCGGAAGCTCCACTTCCGACCCGTCCGCGTACACCGTCGGCTCCCGAATGATCCCGTCGAGGTGGAGCGGTGCCTCCGTGTCGCCGCCGATGCTCGCGTCGTCGCCCATGGCGACGTGGACGGTACCCGCGGCCTTCTCGTCCAGCAACACGGAGCCGACGAGTTCCGTCACGCCGACGTTCGTCCCGATGCCGAGTTCGGCGAGGTTGGCGGCGGCGTCGCCAACGTCCGCCCGACCGGCGTCGACCTGTTCGCGCACCGCGTCGTCCGAGATGTGGGTGACGTACCCGTCTTCGACCTCGAACCGGAGCGGTTCGTCGAGGAGGCCGTGGGGCATCATCGTCCCGTCGACGACGTAGGTGCCGTTCGCCGTCTCGGGGCTGACGAAGGTTTCGCCGGCGGGCAGGTTGGAGAAGTCGCCGGGGTCGTGGACCATCCCGGTGTCGGTGAGCCACTCGCGGTCACCCGGTTCGACCGTCAGATCCGTGCCCGCGGGCGTCGTCACCCGAACCTCGTCGGCGCCCTCGACCTGTGCGAGCACCTCGCGACAGCCCCGGGCGATGGCCTCGTAGTCGGCGTCCAAGCCGGCGATCATCACCTCCTCGGTGATGCCGGGGAGGGTGGCGGCACGGGCGCCGGCGTCGCAGGCTCGCTTGCGTGCGCGAGTGTGACTCAGGCTCTTCGTCGTCGGGGCGAGCACCACGTCGGCGTCGGCCATCGCCGCCGCGACGGGCGCGGGGGGTTCGGTCCCGTGTTGCTCGCCCGGCGGGTACCGCAGGAGGACGGCGTCGTCGGTCACCGAACTCGCCACCTCGTAGAGGATTTCGCCGATGGGAAGCCGCTCGTCGTCGGTGACGACGGCACAGGACTCCTCGGGACCGAGCGCCATACACTGGCCGACCGCCGTCTCGGCGGCCTCGCGGAGTGCGTTCGACATGGGCGAACGGAGGGACGCCACGAGGTTAGCCCTTACCCCGGGCCCGGCGCTCGCACGGAGGATCGCATAAGTGGTCCAAACGACTAGTGGTGGTGTGTTACGGACCGCAATCGTCGGCCTCGGGGCGGTCGCCAGCTGGCACGAGATCGCCATCGAGCGAACGTCCGAGGCCGAACTCGTCGCGGTGGCCGACGTCGACGGATCGCGGGTCGAGCGAGTCGCGGCGCGGACAGGGGTCGCAGGGTACACCGACCTCGGCCAGCTGCTTCACGACGAGCCCGTCGACTGGGTGCACGTCTGTACGCCGATCCAAACCCACTACGATGTCGCCATGCGCTGTGTCGATCACGGCGTCGACGTGCTGGTCGAGAAGCCATTCGTCCGGACCCGCGAGGAGTTCGAGCGCCTCACGGCCGCCGCGGACCGGGCCGGCGTGCGCGCCACCGTCGTCCACAACCAGGTGTACTACCCGTCCGTGATTGACGCGTGTCGGCGGATCGAACGCGGCGAGTTCGGCCGGCTACACGGCGTTTCGGTCCAGTGGGCGGAGGACATCGACCCGCGGCAGCCGGATCGCGGCGACTGGGTGTTGGATCTGCCGGGTGGCGAGTTCGGCGAGGGGATCGTCCATCCGATCTACGTGGGACTGCGTGCCGCCGGTTACCCGGCCGACGAGTCGGCCGTCTCAGTCGGGCGGATCGACACGACCGGGGACGAGACGGTCGGGTTCGACGGGATCGCGGTGTCGTACACGACCGCCGACGACGTCGCCTGTACGATCCAGCATCACTCGAACGTGCCCGATCGGCGTCGAATCGACTTCGCCGCCGAGCGGGCCCACGTCACGGCCGACGTTGCCACGGGATCAGTTCGGGTACAGCGGGACAGCTACGGCCCGAACGCGTCGGTCGAGTATCCGGCGTTGCGGGCGGCCGTCGACGGTCTCGGAAGCGCCGTCCGGACCACCATCGACGCCATCGCCGACGCCGTGTGGCGGCGGGTGACCGACGCGGAGAGTCGCCACGACACGCACTCGCCGGTAATCCAGCGGGAGGCGGCCGCGATTTGCGGTCGGGGCGACGGACCGACGCCGCGGGCGGAGGCCGACTGGGCCAACCGCCTGTTTATCCGGCTCTGCGATCCGTAGCAGGACGCTACGCCGGGGAGACCTCGTCGAAGCCGGTCGAGGAGTGGCCGCTCGCCCGACCCAACCTCTATGCGCGAGCGTGCTCACGTCGGACGTATGGGCGAACCGATCCACGTCCTCCACGTCGACGACGACCCGGACTTCGTGGAGTTGGCCGCGACGTTCCTCGAACGCGAGGACGAGCGGTTCGTCGTCGAGACGGCGACGAGCGTCGTCGAGGGCCTGGATCGACTCGGCGAAGCGACCGTCGACTGCATCGTCTCGGACTACGACATGCCGGATCGGAACGGCATCGAGTTCCTCGAAACCGTGCGCGAGGAGCATCCGAAACTCCCCTTCGTCCTGTTTACCGGCCGTGGCTCGGAGGACATCGCCAGCCGGGCGATTTCGGTCGGCGTCACCGAGTACCTCCAGAAGGGAAAGGGGACGGATCAGTATACAGTGTTGGCCAACCGCATCGCGAACGGCGTCCGGGCCTATCGGGCAGAGACGGCCGTGACCCGGAGCGAGGAGCGCTATCACAACCTCGTCGACACCGCCCCGATTCCGATCATCGTCTTCGACCGCGACCGGGAGATGGTCTACTCGAACGACGCGGCGGTCGACTTTTTCGGCGCCGACGACCCTGAAGAACTCGATGGGCGAACGGTCACCGACTTCCTCCATCCGGACGACAGGGAACTCGCGAACGCGCGCTTCGAGCGTCTCATGGCGGAGGAAGAGCCCCTCCCGGAAGTCGAGTTCCGCCTCGTGACGGTCGACGGCGAGATCAAAACCGCCACCGTCGCGACCGCACCCGGCTACTACCGGGGGCGGAAGGTCGCACAGGCGATGGCGTACCGGTAGCCCTGGCTCGAAACGATTATCACCGTCGCTACTCGACTGCGCGATATGACACAGGTCGGCGTCAACGGCTACGGAACCATCGGCAAGCGCGTCGCGGACGCGGTGGCGGCACAACCGGACATGGACCTCGTCGGCGTCGCGAAGACCCGACCGAACTTCGAGGCGGAGACGGCCGCCCGGAAGGGCTACCCCCTCTACGCCGCCGTCCCGGAGCGGGTCGACCGCTTCGCCGAGGCAGGCCTCGACCTCGCCGGTGAAGTCGAAGACCTCGTCGCCGCGGCGGACGTGATCGTCGACTGCACGCCCTCGGGCATCGGCGCCGAAAACGCCTCGCTGTACGACGACCACGACACGCCCGCCATCTTCCAGGGCGGCGAGGACGCGGACGTGGCCGACGTGAGCTTCAACGCCCGCGCGAACTTCGACGACGCCGTCGGCGCCGACTCCGCACGCGTCGTCTCCTGTAACACGACGGGGCTCTCCCGGATTCTCGCCCCTCTCGACGAGACGTACGGCGTCGAGAAGGCCCGGGTGACGCTGGTGCGCCGCGGCGGCGACCCCGGACAGACCGGGCGCGGACCCATCGACGACATCCTGCCCGACCCCGTCACCATCCCCTCCCACCACGGCCCGGACGTGAACACCATCTTCCCGGACCTCGACATCGACACGCTGGGGATGAAGGTGCCGGCGACGCTGATGCACACCCACAGCGTCAACGTGACGCTCGAATCGGACGCGGACGCCGCGGACGTGCGCGACCTCTTCGCGGACGAGACGCGCCTGTTCCAGATTCCGGCCGGCGCCGACATCGACGGCGCGGGCAAGCTGAAGGAGTTCGCCCACGACGCCGGGCGACCGCGGGGCGACCTCTGGGAGAACTGCATCTGGGCGGAGTCGATCACCGTCGAGGACCGCGACCTCTACCTGTTCCAGGCCATCCACCAGGAGAGCGACGTGGTGCCGGAGAACGTCGACGCCGTTCGCGCCCTGCGCGGCGACGCCGACGCCGCGGAGAGCATGGCGACGACCGAGGACGCGATGGGCGTCGGCATCGACTACTGATCGGACGTAGGCGTCGCGCCCGACAACCGTGGGGTCACTTTTACCCATCGGGCATCTACTCGGACGATATGCCACAAACGGGGCCCCTTCGCCGCGGAAAACTGCTGCTCGTCGGCGTGTTACTGCTGTTCGTCCCGGTGTTGATACTCGTCGCGACGCTCGCCTTCCTGCTGATCGCGGAGGGACTCGTCCTCGGCGAGCTATCGGTCGTCGAACTGCTGGAGCTGTACGTGATCGACCTGCTCTTGCTGACCGGTGGCGCCTACCTCCTCTTTCGATTGCTGGGGTATTCGGTCGACGCACACCTCCTCGACGCGCCCGACGGGGACGGGGAGCGCGCGGGCGACGACGGGCCGACCGACGAGGAGTCGGTCGAGACGGAGTAGTGGATGTCGGTCAGCAGTCGGTCTGCGTCAGTGCGTCGACGCCGGGGAGCGACTGCCCCGTGAGCGCGCGGACGTAGGCGCCGCCGGCGATGGAGACGTGGGAGAAGTAGTCCTCGTCCAGCCCGTAGAGTTCGATGGCACGGGAGGTGTCGCCGCCACCGATGACGGAGAAGCAGTCCGTGGTAGCGATAGTTTCGAGGAGGCCGACGGTGCCGTCCGCGAAGCGTTCGTCCTCGAAGACGCCGAGGGCGCCTTTCACGAACACGGCCGCGGAGTCCTCGACGATGTCGGCGTATCGCTCGACGGTGAGCGACCCCACGTCGAGGAGGGGGCGGGATTTCTCCACGTCGTCGACGAGGAGTTCGGCGCGTTCGTCGGCGTCGGTTTCGTAGGCCAGGTCGAGCGGGAGGGTGATGCGGTCGCCGCGCTCCGCGAGGAGTTCACGGATGCGCTCCTCGTTGTTCTCCCACTGGTGGTCGTACAGTTCGCCGTCGCCAACGTCGAAGCCGACGTCGTAGCCGGCGGCACGCAGGAAGAGTTCGCCGACGATACCGCCGAGGAGGTAGTGGTCGATTTCGTCGTCGAGCGCGCTCATCACGTCGATGACGTCGGTGGCTTTCGCGCCGCCGAGCACCATCGTCACCGGGCCGTCGAACGCCCGGTTGGCGATGCTACTGTTGGCCTCGTACTCCGCCGCCATGACGCGCCCGGCGTAGGCGGGGAGGACGAGCGGGAAGCCAACGATGGAGGCGTGGGACCGATGGGCGACGGAGTAGGCGTCGTCGACGTAGCAGTCGAACTCGGGGGCGAGCGTGCGGACGAACTCGCTGTCGGCGTGGTCCTCGGGGGGTTTCTCGGGCAGTTCGTCGTCGCACATCCGGACGTTCTCGAGCATGAGCACCTCGCCAGCGTCGAGCGACCGGATGGCGTCGATGGCCCGGTCGCCGTACACGTCGTCGACGAACTCGATGGGGTGCTCGACGTACTCCGCGAGGAGGTCCGCGTGCTGATCGAGCGAGACGAAGGAGTCCCGGCCCGGCCGGCCCTGATGGGCCATGACGACGACACGGTGGCCGGCTTCGACGAGCTCCCGGACAGTCCGGGCGTGGCGCGCGAATCGCCGGTTGTCCTTGACGATGCCGTCCTCGACCGGCGAATTGAGATCGAGCCGAACGAGGACGCATTTCCCGGACCCGATGTCGTCGAGCGTCTTGAACATGGCCTTCGTCCCCCCGATGGCGGGACGAGTATTTCAAACGGGCGATTCCCACCGGAACGACCGTGTCATTCCCTACCGCGGACAGAAGGCTTTTGATCGGAAACTCCCTACGGTGGTCCATGAGAGGCGACGACCGTGACGACCCGTTCGGCGACATTTTCGACGAAATCGAACGGATGATGAACGAGATGACGGGCGCCGGCGCCGGCGCCGTCGGTGACGGCTCCGGATTCACCTCCGAGACCCACGTCGACATCTACGAGGAAGACGACCAGGTGCGACTCGTCGCCGACCTCCCGGGTGTCGAGAAAGACGCGATCAAGCTGAAGTGTGACGGCAAGACCCTCACCATCAGCGCCGCCTCCCCACACCGCGAGTACGACGAGCGCATCCGTCTCCCCGCCCGCGTCGACGAACACTCCGCCTCGGCCAGTTTCAACAACGGCATCCTCGAAGTGACCGTCGACAAGATCGGCGACTCCGCCGCCATCGACGTGGAGTAGGCGCCTACCGCCCGTCCGCCGTCTTTCCGATCAACCCCGCGAGCCGGTCGTAGAAGTCCGGCACGTACTTCGTCGCCGCGTCGACCGTCGGCCGCGCGTTCGTCTCCGCGACGACGGCCCGGTCGTCGGTGACGAGGAGGTCGACGCCCAGATACGACACGTCGAGCGCCGCCGCCGCGCGTTCGGCGAGGCGCCGGTGGTCGGCGGGCGGGTCGACGCCCACCGCCTCGGCGCCCCGGTGGACGTTGTGTTTCCAGCGCCCGGACTCGCGGTCGACGTCGGGGAGCCGCCGTTCCACCGCGCCCGCGTACGCGCCGTCGACGACCATCACCCGGTAGTCGCGGGCGTCGGGCAGGTACTCCTGCAGGAGGAAGGTCTTGTCGCCGGTCGCGCGGTAGTCGTGAATCAGGTCGAGGTAGTCGACGACGCCGAGCAACGAGTCGAGATCGGTCGCCTTCGCCACGCCGGTCCCGCGGGTCGTCGAGTTGGGTTTGACGACGACCGGCCAGCCGAGGCGGTCGGCCGCGTCGGCGATGGCGTCGTCGTCGACGGGGCTGGCGACCATCGTCGTCTTCGGGACGGGGAGACCGGCGGCGCCGAGGGTCGCCAGGACGCCACCTTTGTTCCGCGACGTGAGCACGGCGTCGCGGCCGTTCACCCACGGGAGGGAATGTAGCGCCGACAGCGCGACGCCGGACTGCGTGCGGGAGGGGAAGACGAAGCCGACGTCGAACGCTTCGGACGGGGCGGTATCGAGGGCGACCGTCCGCCCCTCGGCGGGGAGGTGCGCCACCTCGATGCCCCGGTCGGCGAGGGGGGCCTGCAGGCGGTCGAACGTCTCGGCGCGGCTGGTCACCGCGAGACGGAGCATACGCTGGGTGGGGACGGCGACGGGAAAAGTTCGCGGGTCGGGTGGCCGATCAGGCGACGAGCAGCTCTTCGCCCTTCTCGACGACGATACGGCACGGCGGCGAAATCTTGTTGTAGGAGCGCCGGAAGGCGTCCTTGACCGTGGCGGCGTCCTCGGGGTTGCAGTAGCAGGTGAACACCGTCTCGTTGGCCCCGATGCGGGCGGCGGTGCCGACCGGCTTGCCGAACGCCTGTCGCATCCCGTCGGAGACGCGGTCCGCGCCCGCGCCCGTCGCCTGCTTGTTCTCGCGGATGACCTGGTGGGGGAACTTCCGGAGGACCATCTTGTAGTTCTCCTGCCCGACCTCCTTCAGGAGGCGGCGGTTGGCGGAGAGCCGCGAGGCTTCGAGGGCGCCGTGGCGGAGCTGGCACTCCTCCTCGACTTCGAGGCTGATGTGGACCGGGTAGTCCTCGGGACCGGTCTGCAGGTTACCCATGTTGTGCTGTGCGATCTTGGAGCCCGGGATGCCCGTGATGTACTCGCGTCGCGTGTACGAGGGCTTGCTGATCTCCCGGTACATCGAGGCGGGTTTGTCGGTCATGGTTACTTGTCGAAGTCGAAGCCGACGCGGTGAATAAAGCCTTCGATGCCGTATGGCGGCGGCAGGACGTGTCTAGCCCGTGCTTTTCATCCCCGCCGCGATCCCCTTGACCGTCAGGCGAAGGGTGCGCTCCTCGGACGGCGTGCGCTCGTCCCGTGCCAGGAGTCGCGTCTGCAGGTAGTTCAGCGGGTCGACGTAGGGGTTTCGCCGGTCGAGGCTCTCGCGGAACCACGGCCGTCGGAGCGGGTCGTCGCGCTCCGTGATCTCCAACACGAGTTCCACCGCGCGTTCGTGCTCCGCGCGGATGCGCGGGAAGAACCGCTCGCGCAGGTCCGCCGGCGCGAGGTTCGCGTACTCCTCGGCGATCTCCATGTCCGTCTTCGCCATCGCCTGCGCGGCGTTGTCGAGGGTCGTCCGGAAGAAGGGCCAGCGCTCGTACATCGTCCGGAGCGTCTCCATCGAGCCGCCGTCGTCGAGGTAGGCGTCGATGCCCGTCGCCAGCCCGTACCACCCGGGGACGATACACCGGGCCTGCGTCCACGAGAACACCCACGGGATGGCCCGCAGGTCCTCGACGGTCCGCTCGCCGGACCGGGAGGCGGGCCGCGAGCCGAGGTTGAGGTCCTCGATGACGGTGATTGGCGTCGCCGTCTCGAAGTAGGGGATGAACCCATCGGTCTCCAGCAGGTCGGTGTAGGCCGTCCGCGCCGCGGGCGCCATCCGACCCATCGCCTCGGTCCACGCGTCCGGCGTCTCCTTGACCGGGCCGTCGATGGCCTGGTGGCGGGCGCGCATCTGTGCGTCGAGCATGCGTTCGAGGTTGCGCTCGGCGATCCGGGGGTTGCCGTACTTCTCCGCGATGGCCTCGCCCTGTTCGGTGAATTTGATCTCGCCGGTGACGGTGTCGATGGGGAGCGCGAGCATCGCCTCGTGCATCGGGCCGCCGCCCCGCGAGATGGAGCCACCACGGCCGTGGAACAGCCGCATCCGGACGCCGAACTCGTCGGTGATGTCCGCGAGCCGTCGCTGGTTCCGGTAGAGACTCCAGTTGGCCGCGAGGAAGCCGTTCTCCTTGTTGGAGTCGGAGTAGCCGAGCATGATCTCCTGGGTGTCGCCCCGGCAGGCGAGCGCGGCCGCGTACGCCTCGTTCTCGAACAGCGTGCCCATGATCCGCCGGGCGCCGTCGAGGGCGCGTTCGGTCTCCAGCAGGGGCACCACGTCGAGACCGCTGTACCCCGGCAGGGAGACGACGCCCGCCTGATCGGCGAGAAAGAGGACTTCGAGGACGTGGCTCGGCTCCTCGGTCATACTGATACAGTAGGTGTCGATCGCGTCGGCACCGTACTCGCGTTGCCACCGGTGGAGGGCCTCGAAGCGCTCGCAGACGCGCGCGGTGGTGTCGCTCACGTCACCCGGATCGGCGAGGTCGACGACGTCGGCGTCCTGCATGATCGCCTCGGTGAGAGTCTCGATCCGACCGTCCTCGTCGAGGTTACGGTACTCGACGCCCTGCCGTTCGAGCAGTTCGCCCACCGTCTGGGTGTGGTTTTTCTGGTGGTCGCGCAGGTCGAGGCTCGCGAGCGCGAAGCCGAACGTCTCCACCTTCCGGATCAGGGGGTCGACGTAGGCGTTCGCGATGGATTCGGCGTCGTTGAGCCGCAGGCTCTCGGCGATGGCCTCCAGATCGTCGACGAGTTCGTCGGCGTCGCCGTAGCCGCCGGGGCGCACGTCGTCGACGCGTTCGAGGCGCTCGCGCATCAGCTTCAGTTTCTGCCGGTAGAACTCGTGGAGGTAGCGCTCCTGGGTCGTGTTCGCGATCTCCGGGAACCGTTCTCGGTCGGCGACGAGCGACGCCTCGAAGCGCTCGCCGGGGGTGATCCACGCGGCGTCTTGGCTCAGGATGCCCGAGAGCCGCTTCAGTTCGTCGCGATACTTCGAGAGGACGACGGATCGTTGCCGATCGAGCGTCTCGCTCGTCACGTCGACGGTCACCGCGGGGTTGCCGTCGCGGTCGCTCCCCGCCCACGACCGGAACTCGAAGAGTTTGGGCACGTCCACCTCCGGGTAGGACTCGGCGAGCGTTTCCTCTAAGTCGGCGTAGACGTCTCCGACCACGTCGAACAGCGTGTTCTCCAGATACCACTGCACGTTGCGGGCCTCGTCTTCGGGGTCGGGTGCCCGGTCGCGGACCTGTGGCGTCTGCCAGAGGCTGGTCACCTCGGCTTCCAGTCGGTCCCACGAGGTCCGCCGTTCGGCGTCCGTCAACCGCCGTTCGTCGAGGGCCTCGATGAGCTGTGTGATCGTCCGGAGCTTCGCCTTGATCGTCTTGCGGCGGGCCTCGGTCGGATGGGCGGTGAACGTCGGCTCGATGAGCACGTCGTCGAGCACCCGCTGGACCGTCTCGGCGTCGGCGTCGCGGTCGATCAGCGAGGCCACCGTCTCCGTCTGACCGTCTTCGATGCGGCCTTCCTGTTCGTCGCGGCGGATGGCGCGCACCCGTTCGCGCTCCTCCGCGATGTTGATGAGTTCGAAGTAGGCGGTGAACGCGCGGGCGGCGGCGCCCTCCAGGTCGGAGTCGAGCGAGCCGAGTGCCGTCCGGAGGGGTTCACGCGTCGGGAGCGTCCCGTCGCGGTAGTCGATGGCCGCCGTGCGGAGTTCTTCGACCGCCTCGAACGCCTCGGTCGAGGACTGCTCCGCCAGTACGTCGCCGAGGAGCGCCCCGAGTTCGCGGACGTCCTGTCGGACCGTTCGGTGATGGAGGTCCATGGCTCGTGGGTTCCGGGAGCATCAATATTAAACGCCGGGATGGTGCAGCATTGGCTCCGAAACGGCCGATTCCTGAATGTTCGTTCGGGACGGTTACGCCGGCGACGCGTCGTCCGGGGGACGGCCGGTCGCCGGGTCGAGCGCGACGAACTCCAGGCCCTCGCGGTCGAGGAGCGTCGCCGCCCGATCGGTGACCGAGGGGGCGACGAGGACGCCCCGAACCTCGGCGCCGTCGCCGAGTTCACGGCCGAGGGCGTCGACGTACCGCCGGAGTTGGCCGACCGCGTCCGGACCGACGCGCCGACGCTTCAACTCGACGACCACCGGCCGTCCCTGCGCGTCCTCGCCGAAGACGTCCATCGGCCCGGCGTCCGTCTCGCGCTCGGTCGCGATCGGGTCGAACCCGGGGGCGATCCGCTCGGGGTGATCGAGAACGTGGTCTTTCAGGTCGGCCTCGCTCCCCTGCAGGTCGAGTTCGTCGGGGTCGGTGACGTCGTACGCGACGAGGTGGTGGACCCGGTCGAAGCGCACGTCGAGGAGTTCCTCGGGCGAGCGGCGGACGCTCCGCACGCACAGGCGGCCGTCCCGGACGCTGGCGAAGTGATCGCAGCCGGGCGGCTGCCAGTTGACCGGGGTGCGCCCTTCGTCGGTGTGGACGAGCGCCGAGCCGTCGGGCTTGAGGAGGAGGAGGCGGTCGCCGGGACCGAGGCTGCTCGACGCACGGCCGTCGTACTCGACGGTACACCGGCCGAAGACCGTGATCAGCTCGCCACGCCTGAAGGCGTCTTCGAGGTGCGTGAGCGCGTCCCGGTGGGCCGGGCGGTGGAGCGTGGTGACCGGCATCGACTCGCCGGGCGTACGCCGCCGGCGTACAAAAGGGGCGCGTCGGAGGAGGGTCTCGGTGAGGGCGGCCAGTCATCTCAGATCGCCGGCATAAAAGCACAAATAGCGGCCACCCGTTTATCGGGGCGAATGGGGCTGTTCGAGATCATCGCCACGGTCGACGACGCGGAGAAGACGCTGACGGTGTTCAACCCCGAGGCGGGCGTGGCGACGGCGCTACGCGAGCACTTCGCGGACCGCAACCTCGTCATCGAGGAGGCGGAGAGCGACGCCGGCCCCGATAACTACGCGGTGTTGAGCAGCGACGGCGAGTTCCTGACCGCGATCGACGTGAGCGACGTGCTCGCGCCGCGGAAGGACGTCGCCCCGGAGTTCACTCGTGAGACGTACGAGGACGTGCTGGACGAACTCGACGAGACGATGTTTACCTCCTACGACACGGGGCGGATGATCGCCGCCTCGAAGGAAATCGAGGACCGCGCGTGGCGCGGGGCGGTGGGGGAACTCCACGCCGGCTTCCAGACCTGTTCCCGCTTCGCCTCACAGGCCGAAGTGTACGATCACATCGCCGAACGCGGCAGCCTCGCGGTCCACGTCTACGCCCACCCCGAGGGGAACGAGGGGTTCGAACCGCCGCCCGGTCCGGCGCTCCACCTCTCGACCGAGACGGAGATTCACGACACTTGGTTCGTCGCCTACGATGGCGGCGGCGTCGACGCCGCGAAGTGCGCCCTGCTGGCCGAGGAACGCCTTCCGGGCTCGTTCTACGGCTTCTGGACGTACGATCCCGAGACGGTCGACGAGGTCATCGACTATCTCCGGACGACGTACACGATTCCCGAGGCGGACGGAACGGCGACGGACGGCGGCGCCGACGAGCGGTGACGGAGTCGACCCCGGGCAGTCACGGCTGTCGAGACTACGGTTCATTGTGAGTCCTTACCGGTGGTTCGCCGAGATAGTCCGGCGAACCACCGGCAACCAGTTACAATAACCCGTAACGGCACCGCGAGCGGATTTTGGGTCGAGTAATATGTTGCTGGTTTCAAAATTATTATTGGTTATAGATTATATCGGCCGCCTCGACGCCGAACGAGGGGGGGATTCGACGGCTTCCCCATACCAGTATATGTGTTAACATAAATCTATACCGGGTGAACTTTAATAGTAAACTATTTACGCAGAAGCGCTTGTTAACGAATGTCTATGCGATCGAAACTCAGCAGACGGCGGATGTTGCAGGCAGCAGGGACGGTCGGACTCGTGGGTGTCGCCGGTTGTTCCGGCGGTGGCGGTGGTGGCGGCGGCGACGGCGATGACGGCGGCGACGGCGGCGACGGCGGCGACGGCGGCGACGGCGGCGACGGCGGCGACGGCGGCGACGGCGGCGACGGCGGGAGCGGACCGGACTTCACCGACTCCTCGTGGCGGCCGGACCGCAACGTTCGCGTCATCATCCCGTGGGGCGCCGGTGGCGGTACCGACACCATGACGCGCGGTGTCATGAACCCCGCACAGGAGCTCGCGTCCGAACAGGGCGTCAACGTCAACCTGACGTTCGAGAACATCACCGGCGCGAACGGCCTGAACGCCGCCCGCCGTGTGCTGAACAACCCCGCGGACGGCTACACGCTCTTCCCGAGTACGAACTCCATCTCTCCGCACATCGCGACGGGGCAGGCGGACTTCACGCTCGACGACTGGGGCTACGTCGCCCGTGTCCAGCACGACACGAGTTGGCTCTACTCCAGCGGCCGCGACGGCGTCGGCCACGACAACATCTCCTCGCTCGTCGAGAAGGCCAAGGGCGGCGACACGGTCAACATCGGCGCCGTCGGTGGCGTCACCGGTGCGGCGTTCGCCGTGCTCCTGGCCGACGCAGCCGACATCATCGACAACACGAACATCGTCACCTACCAGGACGCGGGTCGGATGACGACCGACACCATCTCGGGCGAAATCGACGCCGCGTACGGCGAGATTCAGGAGCTGCAGTCGCAGTACGAGGCGGGCGACATCAGCCTGATCGTCGTCGGCGTCGAGGACCGCCTCGACGACTTCCCGGACGTGCCGACGACCGTCGAGAACGGCTGGGACGTGACCTACGGCCTCTCGCGAGGCTTCAACGTCAAGGCCGGCACGCCCGACGAGGCGACGCAGTTCTGGTCGGACTTCATCCAGCTTGGCATGGGCAGCGACCAGTACCAGGAGCTCGAACAGGAGACGCTCCTGTACTTCCGTGAGGGCTACCAGGCCCCCGACGGCTTCCGCGACACGATGGCGAACGAGGTCTCGATCTACGAAGAGGTCGTCGAAGCGCTCGACATGTAAGGCGACGGTGCCGTCGACGGCACACGAACCTTCCGTTCGAATCGCCCCTCAAATATTTCAGAAGAAAAACACACCACATGAGTCATACGAAAACTGTAACGACGAAATCAAACGGCATCCGGTCGGCAGCGATGCGTGTCGTCACCCGCCGGGCGCTCGGCCCGCCCGACGGTGGAGGTAGTGGATGATCGTAGAGGGCGTCGCGTCGGGAGCCGTCCCGCTGATCATCCAGGACCTGCTCGCCGGGTTCGGGAACGTCCTCACGCCCTTCAACATGTTCCTGTTTTTCATCGGGATCACGCTGGGCATGATGAGCGGCGCGATTCCTGGCCTGAACGGCACGATGACCGTGGTGCTGATGGTTCCCATCACGTACGCGATGGCGCCGGACTCGGGCATCATGATGCTCGCCGTCATCTACGCGGCGGCGGTGTACGCCGGCTCGATCAGCGCCATCCTGTTCAAGGTGCCCGGCGCGCCGGAGGCGATCATGACGACCCTCGACGGCTACCCGATGAATCAGAACGGGCAGTTGCGGGAAGCGATCAGTACGGCGGTGTTCGCCTCGGCCTTCGGCGGCATCGTCGGCACGCTCATCCTGATCTTCTTCTCGCCCGTCCTCGCCGAGTTCGCGATCCAGCTCTCGGACCCCGAGTTCTTCGCGGTCATCCTGCTGGGCCTCGCGCTCGTCTCCACCATCGGCGCCGGCAACATCACGAAGGCGACGATGATGATGTGTTTCGGGCTGTTCCTGGGCGTGTTCGGGTTCGACCCCCTCACGGGCGTCCCCCGGTTCACGTTCGGCAGCAACTACCTCGCCAGCGGGATCGACTTCATCCCCGTCATCCTCGGCGTGTTCGCGTTCTCCGAGGTGCTGAAACAGATCCAGAGCGGCGGGAGTCTGATCGGTGGCGGCGGCGGCGAGGCCGGCGGGTCGGACTTCAGCGAGGCCACGTCCGGGTCGATGTTCCCCCCGCTCAGCTACTTCAAGCGCTTCGGCCGCATCCTCGGCGTCAACTCCGTCATGGGCACGATCATCGGCGTCCTGCCCGGCGCGGGCGCGACGACCGGCGCGCTCTTTGGCTATACGTTCGGCCAGCGGCTGGTGCCGAAAAGCGTCCGCGAGAAGTTCGGTACCGGCGTCCCCGAGGGCGTCGCCGCCCCCGAGACGGCGAACAACGCCGCGGCGAGCGGGGCGTTCGTCCCGCTCCTGACGCTCGGTATCCCCGGGAGTGCGACCACGGCGGTCATCCTCGCAGCGTTCATCCTGCACGGCATCCGTCCCGGTCCCTCGCTGATCGAACAGCAGGGACCGCTGGTGTACACCATCTTCGCCGCGCTCCTGATGGCGAACGTGGCGATTCTCCTCTTGAACAAGCCGGTCGTCAGGCTGTTCCTGCAGGTTCGGCACATCCCCCGGGAGCTGTTGTTATCGCTCATCGTCATCTTCACCGTGGTCGGCGCGTTCGCCACCCGGAACATCATGGCCGACCTGTGGACGATGTTCCTCTTCGGCGTCGCGGCCTACTACTTAGAGAAGTACAACTACTCCGTGGCACCCATGGTCATCGGCCTCGTGCTCGGGCCGTTGGCCGAACCCAGCCTCCGCCGCAGCCTCACCAAGGCCGGCGGCGACTGGATGGTGTTCTTCCAGCGGCCCGTCTCGGCAGTGATGATCACCCTCGCGGTGTTGACGTTCTTCATCCCACTGATCATGGACAGCACGCAGTTCGGCGACCGAATCCGTGAACAGCTCGGACTAACGGAGTTAGAACAATGAGCGACGAAGAGAGCGGTATCGAGACGCTTCGCGAGCAGGCACCGCCGAGCGTCAGTCGCGACATCGGCATCACGGTGTTGTTCCTCCTCTTCGCCGCGGCGTTTCTCGTCCTCTCGGAGCAGTTCGCGGGCAACCGCATCTCGCAGTACGACCCCGGGGCGACCATCTGGCCGCGTGCGGCGCTGCTCGTCATCGTCGCC
Source organism: Haloplanus rubicundus (assembly GCF_003342675.1). Taxonomy (NCBI): domain Archaea; kingdom Methanobacteriati; phylum Methanobacteriota; class Halobacteria; order Halobacteriales; family Haloferacaceae; genus Haloplanus; species Haloplanus rubicundus. The sequence goes on from NZ_CP031148.1 coordinate 3,398,824, forward strand.
GCCGGCCTGTTGAACCTCGTTCTGCTCTACAAGCGGGCACAAAAACGGGACGAGTCGGTCGTCCCCTCGCTCTCCAGCGAAGTAATGACCCTCTCGAAGAAACAGCGGGAGTACCTCCTCGCCATCGCGCTCTCCGTCGTGTTCTTCCTCTCGCAGGACTACGTCGGCTTCTTCGTCTCGGCACCCATCTTCCTCTTCGCGTTCTCCTACGCCATCGGCTACCGCGACATGGTGAAGCTGACGGTGTTCAGCCTCGTGACCGGGCTCGTCGTCTTCTTCCTCTTCCGGAACGTGGTGAACATCGCGCTCCCGTACGGAACGGGACCGTTCCGCGAGATCAGCATCTGGGCCGCGAACCTCTTCTGACGCGGGGTTCCGCTTCGACCCCGGTTTTTCGGGGCCGAGCCGCAAAAAGTCGCCCCGTCCGGATCAGTCGTCGCCGAAGGCGCCGCCCTCGCGCCACGCCTCGACCTGTTCCTCGTCGGCAACGGCGCCGAACACCTCGTCGACGTCGTCGCCGAGTCCCGGCGCCGGCGAGCGGATCGAGGTGTCGTGGTCGGGGAAGTGGATCGGATGCCCGGGCATGAGACACTCGCCCCAGTCGGGGTCGTCGTGTTCCTCGACGAGGCCACGGGCCTCGCTCTGTTCGTTCTCGACGACGTCCTCGACGTCGTTCAGCGGGCCGTTGGGGAAGCCGTACTCCGTGAGACGGTCGAGCCAGTAGTCGGTCGTCTCCTTGCGGAACTCCTCTTGGATGATAGAGACGACTTCCTCCTTGTGTTCGACGCGGTCGGCGTTGGTCGGATACTCGGCGAGTTCCTCGCGCCCGATGGCCTCGACGAAGTCGTCCCAGCGCTCGTCGCTGCCGACGCCGGTGACGATGTGGCTGTCCTTCGTCTCGAACAACTGGTACGGCACGGAGGTCTGGTGGCTCGTCCCCTGGGTTCCCGGCACCTTGCCGGTCATCGAGTAGTTGGTGATGTACTCGTTGAGGAAGGAGACGACGGCATCGTACAGGCCGACGTCGAACTCCCCGCCCTCGCCGGTCCGGTCGCGCTCGTGGATGCGCGCGAGGATACCGATGGTGGAGAGCAGTCCGGTGTTGAGGTCGCCGAGCGCCTGCCCGACCTTCACCGGGTCGCCGTCCTCGGGGCCAGTGACGCTCATGATCCCGCCTTCGGCCTGGAGGATGAGGTCGAGACCCTTCTTCTCTTTCTGTGGCCCGGTCTTGCCGTAGCCTTTGATGCTCGCGTAGACGATGTCCTCGTTGACCGCTTTCACGTCGTCGTAGCCGACGCCGAGTCGTTCGGGGACGCCGAGCGAGAAGTTCTCGATGAACACGTCGGCGTCGGCGAGGAGTTCGAGCATCGCCTCCTGGCCCGCGTCCGACTTCAGGTCCAGCGTGACGGACTTCTTGTTCCGGTTGTTCACCATGAAGTACGCGGACTTTCCGTCGGGGCCGACCCCCTGACTCCGTGCGGGGTCACCGACGTTCGGGCGCTCGACTTTGATCACCTCGGCACCCATATCCGCGAGGAGCGCACCGCAGAACGGGGCCGCACGATGTACCGTCAGTTCGACGACCGTCAGGTCGGACAGTGGACCAGTCTCTGCCATGCCCCCCCGTACCCCACCGGAGTCATAAACTCTTCCTGTTCGACCTCACGGGTGGGTCCACTACCACGGAGTTCCGGTTGATTTTATGTTCCTCACCGTACAAGCCGGGGTGCAAGGTGTTCACATGACACTCAAAGAGCGGATCGGCGTCGATACCGGACAGAAGCTGAGCATCGCGGAAGCCGTCGAGTGGGCCGCCGAGAACGACGTCCACTACGTCGACGTCTGCCTCGACGGCGGGCCGATCGATCCGGACCAGTACACCGAAGAGGAGGTAGAGTCGATCCGGGAGACGTGCGCCGAGGCCGACGTCAGCCTCGGGCTCCATACGCTCTCGGCGGTGAACGTCGCGGAGACGTCCGCCCACGTAGACGACGCCGTCGACGAGTACCTGCGGGCCTACGTCGACATCGGCGACATGGTCGGCGCGGATCGCATCATCGTCCACGGCGGCTACCACTTCACCGACGACTACGAGGCACGCGTCGCAGCGAGCAAGGCACGGCTGACCCGTGCCCTCGAGTACGCCGCGGACGCCGAACCCGACCTCTTCCTGGAGAACCACAACTTCGAGCCCGACGCCTCGGAGATGCACTACGTCCCCGTCACGCTCGACGAGGTGACGGACTACTTCGACGACCTCGAAGCCGACAATCTGGGGTGGGCGTTCAACCCGCCCCACGCCCGGCAGTTCCCCGAGGACATCGACGGCTACTTCGAGGCGCTCGGCCCGGACCTCTGTGCGGAAGTCCGCCTCAACGACAACCACGGCGACGTGGAGGAACATCTCGCCCCCGGCGAGGGTGACCTCGACTTCGACGCCATGTTCCAACTGATCGAGGGGAGCGGCTACGACGGCCACTACATGCTCGCGTTCGGCACGCTCGAGGACATGCTCGAGGGACGCGAGTACCTGCTGGATCAGTACTCCGGGATGGCGAGCGTCT